>NZ_JUNW01000044.1:0-35998 GCF_001075675.1 Streptococcus oralis | reverse complement strand
TTGGTAGTAGCGCATGACTGTTAATCATGATGTCGTAGGTTCGAGTCCTACTGGCGGAGTCAGATAAAAAAAGAACACCATTGGTGTTCTTTTTTTAGTTGACATCACCTAACATTTTCATAAGGAAGTCTGTCATTTCTTGTGGACTTTCTTTTTTTCCGTGAGCAATCCAAGTCTGGCAAACACCAAATAGGGCATTTGTTAGATAAATACTGCTGTATTCTAATTCTATTGGAGTGAGTTGTAATTTCATAAAGCGTTTCTGAAGGTCGGTGCTAAGCATAATGTGAAGCTTATTTCTCAAGAAATTTTGGATTTCTTTTGTCCCATTTTCAGATAAGAGTGCAGCCAAGAGTGGCTCAGACTCTAAATATTCAAATACTTCTAAAATAGCATCTCTTTTGTGATGAGCATGTTTTTGGAAAATATACTCAAAGGTATGAAATAGCTTACTTTGGTAGAGTTCAATCATATCATACTTATCCTTGTAGTGAGTGTAAAAGCTGGAACGACTAATTCCGGCTTTTTCTGCTAACTTGACAGTAGAAATTTGATCAAAGGGCTGGTCCATCAATAATTGAACCATGGCATTTTCGATAATTCGTTTTGTTTTTAAACGTTTGTTACTTTCTTTCATAATTCCTCCTTGTAAACAAAAATAGACTATGTGTCTAAAAAAATATTTTTTACCTTGTAATTTAGATTTTTTGATGTATAATCTATTATATCAAAATTTTAGACAATATGTTTAAAAAAGGAGAAAACATGTTTAAAGAATGGAAAGCAATATTTAAAAAACCGACCTTTATCATTGTAATGATAGGGATTTCTCTCATTCCAGCTTTATACAACATTATATTTTTATCATCCATGTGGGATCCATATGGTCAAGTATCGGAGTTACCTGTGGCAGTTGTCAATAAAGATAAGGAAGCTTCTTATAATGGACAGACAATGACAATAGGTGAAGACATGGTGTCTAATTTAAAAGAAAATAAGGCTTTAGATTTTCACTTTGTTAATGAAGAAGAAGGTAAGAAGGGACTAGAAGACGGTGATTACTATATGGTAGTCACTTTGCCAAGTGACTTATCTGAAAAAGCTGCTTCTATTCTATCAGATCACCCAGAACAAATGACCATTAACTATCAAACTTCTAGCGGGCATAGCTTCATTGCAAGTAAGATGAGTGATTCTGCCATGACACAGTTAAAACAGAATGTTTCTGCTAATGTAACCGAATCCTATACGGAAGCTTTATTTCAAAAGATGGGTGATTTAAAATCCGGTTTAACGAAGGCAGCCGATGGAAGTGAACAATTGGCTAACGGGGCCAGTCAGTTAGCTGTAGGAAGTCAGACATTGTCTTCAAATCTTGCTACTTTAGCTAGCTCAAGTTTAACCTTTTCGGATGGAACAGATCAATTTACAAAAGGGTTGACAACGTATGTCACAGGAGTAAAGCAACTGAATAGTGGCTTAGGAACATTTAATGATGGTTTACAGAACTATACAAGTGCGGTTTCACAGGTTGACACAGGACTTAATCAATTATCTTCGAAAACTCCAGAATTAGTTGCAGGTGTCAACCAGTTAAATACAGGGATGAAGTCATATGCTGGTGGAGTTTCACAACTCAATTCAGGTCTCAGTCAATTTTCGGTTGGTGTCAATGCCTATACAAGCGGAGTTGACAAATTATCTGTTGGTACAAACCAACTATCAAGTCAATCAGATACATTGAGAGACGGTATTACTCAATTAAATAAAGGAATCAAAGAAATATCCACACAATTAAATACTTCATCTCAACAGAAAGAGGATATAACACAGTTAGCAAGCAGTTTAGATGAGTTGAATAAGTCTCTCCAATCAGTTACAGTTTCAGATAATACTGATCTTAAAAATACAATATCTAATGACTTAACAAATATAACGACTCTTGCTCAAACTATTGTGACTAATAGTCAAGCAGAGCAAGAGAAAACTCTTACAAATCTTCAAGCAACAGCAACTTATCAATCTCTCACTGAAACTCAGAAAAAAGAATTGACTGAAGCTGTTTCAAATAATTCTAATTCTACGATAGAGTCAGCAAAAGCAATTTTAACGACGGCAGGAGATTTAAAAGAAAATTTAGGAAGTATAAACCAACCAGTCTCTAATCTTTCTACTTTACAGACTAAAGCAAATCAACTTTTACCTATAGCGTCTAGTTCCTTGACATCTATGTCAAGTGGATTTACACAGTTGCAAAATGCTGTAGATAATCAGTTAGTTCCCGGAAGTCAATCAATTGAAAATGGAGTTAATGCGTATACTAAGGGATTGGATACTATTTCTTTAGGTGTAAATCAACTAAGTGAAAAGAATACAACTTTAACAACAAGTTTGGATCAATTGGTTTCTGGCTCAACCAAGTTGACAGAAAACTCTTCAAAATTGACAACTGGTTTGGATACTCTAGCTGGGAAAACTCCAGAATTAGTAACAGGTATTGAAAAACTATCATCTGGTTCTGCTCAATTGAACAATAAGAGTCCAGAGTTAATAGCAGGTCTTACTAAATTACAATTTGGCTCTGATCAATTAACAGATAAATCAACACAGTTACTTTCTGCAGCATCTCAACTAGGAAGTGGCGCTATGAAGATTGCAGATGGTGCTGGAAAACTAGCAGATGGTGGAACAACCTTAACCTCTAGTCTTGAAAATTTACAGACAGGAGTTGATTCATTAGGACAAGGATTAGGTAATGCAAATACTCAACTTAAATCAGCTTCAACAGAATCTAAAAATGCAGAAACATTATCTGAACCTCTAGTTCTTTCAAAAACAGATAACGAAAAAGTTCCTGTAAATGGGATTGCCATGGCTCCTTATATGATATCAGTTGCTCTTTTTGTTGCTGCTATATCTACCAATATGATTTTTGCTAAGTTACCTTCTGGACGTCACCCAGAGAGTCGTTGGGCTTGGTTGAAGTCTCGCTCTGAAATAAATGGGATTATAGCTGTCTTAGCAGGTGTTTTAGTTTATGGAGGTGTCCATCTTATTGGTCTAACAGCAAATCATGAAATGAGAACCTTGTTCTTAATTATTATCGCAAGCTTAACATTTATGTCTATGGTAACTGCATTAACAACTTGGAATAGCCGTATAGGAGCCTTCTTCTCTCTTATTTTACTATTATTACAGTTAGCATCAAGTGCGGGGACCTATCCCCTTGCATTGACAAATGATTTCTTCAAAGGTATCAATCCATGGTTACCAATGAGTTACTCTGTATCAGGTTTACGACAAACAATCTCTATGACAGGAAATATTCATCACCAAGTGATTTTCCTTATTATAACTCTAGCTTTCTTTACTGCTTTAGGTATGCTAGCTTATCAACCTAAGAAAATGGAAGAAGATTAAAAAGATTGACCAATTCTTTGGTCAATCTTTTTCTGTCTTAGATAAATTTCGTCTGTGATTATAGATCCCAAAAAGAAGAAGGGCAGTTAATGAGCAGGTTGCTCCAATAACAAAACCATTGGGGATAAAGGAAAGTGTAATGGTGCCTTTTCCCTTTGGAACATCAACTTTCATAAAACCAGTCTGAGCCTGCTTGATTTCAAGTTTTTTCCCATCTTGGTATGCAGACCAACCTTTGTCATAAGGAATGGTGAAGAAAATAGAGGTATCCTGTTTGACCTCATAAGTAGCAAATACCTTGTTTTTAGAAGTTGATACCTCTACAGGCTGTTCTTTAATCTTCTTGATTGCCTCAGTCAAAGCTTGGGTATCTAAACGATAGAAGGTTGGATTTTCAAATGACACTTGAGAATTTCCAGGAAAGCTAACACTGATATTGAAAGTTTTTTGTTCTTCTGTATAGCCTAAATTAAAGAAATTAAATGCATTGTCAGTTGTAAAAGTCTTCTTTTCTCCATTGACAAGGATGTCAACTTTCTTTTGTTTATCATTAGTAAAATGAAGATTTGAAAAAGAGAGATAGACTTGACTATTTTGAGGAACCTCAATTTGATAATCAATCTTTGCATCTTCATTCGCAGAATCTGTGATGCTGGTTAAACCATCTGAAGTATCTGTTTTATCATATGCTATTTGGGAGAAGTAATCCAAGTTGAGATTAGTAAGCTGGTTTATAAATAAAGCTTGATTATCTAGAGTGTGATTATTAAAGTTTACATCGGTATAAATAGATTGAGTGGCAAAGGCAATGGGTAAAGAGAGTTGATTTTTATATAAGGTTAAATGATCCTTTTGATAAATCTCTTGAAAGCCATACTTATCAAGTGAAGTTTCAGAAATATTGTACTGGATTCCAAATAAACTATCTGCTAAAAGACTGTTATTTGCATAACGGAGATTAAGGTTGGTTCCAGAGGATTTGAATCCCAGTTTATCCAAACTAGTGCTAGCTGAACGATTTCGTACAGACGAGAATTGAGAGATTCCGTTGTAGTTAAATTTCATACTGTCATTTCCCGTCTGAATTTGCAGTTTCTCAGTACGTGTAAATGGATTGTCAATTTGGTTTAGAATGGATTCCATAGTGGTGATATCCCTATTATAGGCGCTACGAGAAGCAAAGGCCCATTCTTTAGCAATTCCTTCCATTTGAGATGATGCATTTAAGCTTATCTCAGCTGTTATAAATAAAGACAAAAGAATTGCAAACAGATTTACAGAGATAAATTTTCTAATGACTGCAAGAAGTAAAAGAGCATAAACTAGTAGAAATTCAAGAGTGAGTAGGATATTCAAATCAGTTAAAAAAGAATAGTGTGATTTAAAATAGACAGTGGCCAAAAATCCTGTTAGTACAAGAAAAAGGGAGACAAATAGATTCCACAGCTTCAGTTCTTTCAGACGATTTAAGACTTCTGCTGCAGTATAAATTAACAGAGTGGAAAAAATCCAAGCATAGCGATGCAAAAACATATTTGGGGTGTGCATCCCTTGCCAAAATAAATCAAGTGCTTCTATGTAAAAGCTTGTTATTAAAAAAGTAAAGAAAATTGCATAGGTAAGTTTCACGTGAAACCTTATGGATTTTATTGTGAAAAATAGAATGGTTAAAATAAAAGGAAGCAATCCAACAAAAATCATTGGTATAGATCCATATTTAGTTGTATCAAAAGATCCAATGAATTGTTTTGCAAAAATATCCAAATACCAGCTACTATTTGTCTTTAATTTTGTGATGGCAGTCAACTTCTCTCCATGAGTTTGTAAATCAAACAGTGTAGGAAGAGTCATAATCAAACTAGCCATTCCTGCTAAAAAGGAGGTAACAACAAAATCAAGAAAAGATGATTTTCGAGTTTTAAAGTCCCAAGAAATTTGGCAGAGATACCAGAAAATAAGAAACAATGCTGTCATATACCCAAAATAATAATTTTGAATAAATAAGATTGACAAACTTGTAAAGTATAGTAGGCGCTTCTTTTGTGTTATAAGTAGGTGTAAACCAGTTATAATTAAAGGAATCAAGATAAAAACATCTAGCCAGGTTTTAATCTCTAACTGACTGACAGTGAAGCTCATTAAAGCATAGGAAGTAGATAAGGCAAGTTTTAAAAATTTTGGGATATCTTTAAATAATCTAGTCAAACTAAAGAAGGTTGACAGACCAATCAATCCAAATTTTAATAGAGTGGTCAGATAAACAGCATCTGGCATATTCGACAGATTAAAAAAGTAAACCAGAGGTGAGAGAAAACTACCCAAGTAATAACTAGATAGAGCATAGAAATTCAGTCCGAGGCCACTTGTAAAGGTGTAAAACAAACTACCATTTCCATGTAAAATATTTCGTAAAGCCACATCAAAAATAACGTATTGATGGAAACCATCTCCTAATAGTGGAGATGTATCGCTATTCCAGTAGATACCTTGAGTTAGGTATACTCCAGTCATAATTACTAAAGGAATGATGAAAGAAACAAAATAGGTCCAATATGTTTTAAAAAATGATTTCATGTTACCTCGTAGAATGATAGAAAACTCAGTTGGTTCCCCCAACTGAGTTTTGAAATCTTATTTAATCTTTCCAAAGTTCTTTAACTTTTGCTTGTACTTCTGCATTTTCTAGGAATTCATCATAGGTTTCATCGATACGATCAATGACGCCATTCTTAGACAAAACAATAATATGGTTTGCTAAAGTTTGAATGAACTCGTGATCATGACTAGCAAAGATGATTGATTCTTTAAAGTTTTTCAATCCATCGTTCAAGCTTGAGATAGATTCCAAGTCCAAGTGGTTTGTTGGATCATCAAGTACAAGGACATTTGATTTCAAGAGCATGAGTTTTGAAAGCATGACACGCACTTTTTCTCCCCCTGATAAGACGTTTACAGGTTTGTTAACCTCATCTCCAGAAAAGAGCATACGACCAAGGAAACCACGTAGGAAGGTATTGTCATCTTCTTCTTTACTTGCAAATTGACGCAACCAGTCAAGGATTGACTCTCCTCCTGCAAAATCAGCCGAGTTGTCTTTTGGCAAGTAAGAACGGCTAGTAGTAACTCCCCACTTGACAGTTCCTTCATAGTCGATGTCACCCATAATGGCGCGAATTAATGCAGTCGTTTGGATGTCATTTTGTCCAATAAGAGCTGTCTTATCACCTGGACGCAAGATGAAACTAATATTGTCTAGGATAGTTTCGCCATCAATCTTTACAGTTAAATTTTCTACTGTCAAGAGATCATTACCAATCTCACGTTCTGCTTTAAAGTTGATAAATGGGTATTTACGACTAGAAGGAACAATTTCTTCTAATTCAATCTTGTCAAGCATTTTTTTACGAGACGTTGCTTGTCTTGACTTAGAAGCGTTGGCAGAGAAGCGAGCAACGAATTCTTGCAATTGCTTAATTTTTTCTTCTGCCTTGGCATTACGGTCTGCTAGCAATTTAGCAGCAAGCTCAGAAGATTCCTTCCAGAAGTCGTAGTTTCCGACATAGAGTTTGATTTTTCCAAAGTCAAGGTCGGCCATATGAGTACACACTTTGTTTAAGAAGTGACGGTCGTGGGATACTACGATAACGGTGTTATCAAAGTCAATCAAGAAGTCTTCTAGCCAAGTAATAGATTGGATGTCCAACCCGTTGGTCGGCTCGTCCAAGAGAAGAACATCTGGTTTGCCAAAAAGTGCTTTGGCAAGGAGAACCTTCACTTTTTCACCATTGGCCAATTCGCTCATGTTTTGATAGTGCAATTCTTCTGGAATGTTTAGGTTTTGAAGTAGTTGAGACGCTTCACTTTCTGCTTCCCAACCTCCAAGTTCAGCAAATTCACCTTCAAGTTCAGCTGCACGAACACCATCTTCATCTGAAAAATCTTCCTTCATGTAAATGGCGTCTTTTTCTTTCATGATGTTGTAAAGTTTTTCATTTCCCATAATAACGACATCAATAACTCGCTCATCTTCATAGTCAAAATGATTTTGACGGAGAACAGAGAGACGTTCATCTGGACCAAGAGAGATGTGACCAGTTGTAGGCTCGATATCACCAGCTAAGATTTTTAAGAATGTAGACTTCCCAGCACCATTAGCACCAATTAATCCGTATGTATTTCCTTCTGTAAATTTGATATTGACATCATCAAAAAGTTTGCGATCACTAAAACGTAGTGAAACATCAGATACTGTAAGCAATGTTTTTCTCCTATAATATGTAATACATTTATTCTACTAGAAAAGAGAGAAATATTCAAATTTTTGTTTGTCAATTTTATGTCAATTAAGTTTACAGGTTTATTTACAAAGAGTTAGTCGTTTGATTTAAATAATTTTCTGTTATTTTAACAAAAAAATGCTATAATTGAAGAGACCATTTCGAAGGAGAAAAAAATGACGAAATCCATTATTTTAACAGGAGATCGCCCAACAGGAAAACTACATATTGGACATTATGTTGGGAGTCTTAAAAATAGAGTATTACTGCAGGAAGAAGACAAGTATGAGATGTTTGTTTTTTTGGCGGACCAACAAGCATTGACAGATCACGCCAAAGACCCTCAAACGATTGTAGAATCGATTGGGAATGTTGCCTTAGATTACCTAGCAGTTGGGTTAGATCCAAGTAAATCAACCATCTTTATTCAAAGTCAGATTCCAGAGTTGGCTGAGCTGTCTATGTACTATATGAATTTGGTGTCACTAGCTCGTTTGGAACGGAATCCGACAGTAAAAACAGAGATCGCTCAGAAAGGGTTTGGAGAAAGTATTCCGACAGGATTTTTGGTTTATCCGATTGCGCAAGCAGCAGATATTACTGCCTTCAAGGCTAATTATGTTCCTGTTGGGACAGATCAGAAACCAATGATTGAGCAAACTCGTGAGATTGTTCGTTCCTTTAATCATGCTTATAATTGTGAGGTCTTGGTGGAGCCGGAAGGTATTTATCCAGAAAATGAGAGGGCAGGGCGTTTGCCAGGTTTAGATGGAAATGCTAAAATGTCTAAATCCCTTAATAATGGTATTTATCTAGCTGATGATGCGGATACGTTGCGTAAAAAAGTCATGAGCATGTATACTGATCCAGACCATATTCGAGTTGAGGATCCAGGTAAGATTGAAGGAAACATGGTTTTCCATTATCTAGATGTGTTTGGTCGTCCAGAAGATGCTCAAGACATTGCAGATATGAAAGAACATTATCAACGTGGTGGTCTTGGTGATGTGAAGACAAAACGTTATCTACTTGAAATATTAGAACGCGAACTTGGTCCTATTCGTGAGCGCCGTATCGAATTTGCTAAGGATATGGGAGAAGTGTACAATACGCTTCAAAAAGGTAGTGAGAAAGCGCGTGAGGTTGCGGGGCAAACTCTATCTGAAGTTAAGGGAGCAATGGGACTAAATTACTTTAAATAATAGATAAAATATGAATTGTAAAACTATCTCTTCCATAGGATCACAGGGATAGTTTTTTTATGATTTCTACCATAAATATAATTGACAAATTTTCATAGAATGGTATGATAGATACAATACAAAAAGAGTCAAGCTCAAAAAGAAAGAAAAGAGGAAACTTCAATGTCTAATTGGGATACTAAATTTTTAAAAAAAGGTTTTACCTTTGATGATGTATTGCTCATTCCAGCAGAAAGTCATGTGTTGCCTAATGATGCAGATTTAACAACAAAATTGGCAGATAATCTGACTTTAAATATCCCAATTATAACAGCTGCCATGGATACAGTCACAGAAAGTCAAATGGCCATTGCTATTGCTCGTGCGGGTGGTCTTGGAGTAATCCATAAAAATATGTCTATTGCGCAACAGGCGGATGAAGTTCGCAAGGTAAAACGTTCTGAAAATGGTGTTATTATTGATCCATTCTTCTTGACTCCAGAACATACCATTGCTGAAGCAGATGAGCTGATGGGACGTTACCGTATCAGTGGTGTGCCAGTTGTGGAGACACTTGAAAATCGTAAATTGGTTGGTATTTTAACAAACCGAGATCTTCGCTTTATTTCAGACTACAATCAGCCAATCTCAAACCATATGACTAGTGAAAATCTTGTTACTGCTCCTGTTGGTACAGATCTTGCAACAGCTGAAAGCATTCTTCAAGAACACCGTATTGAAAAACTTCCTTTGGTTGATGAAGAAGGTCGTCTTTCTGGTTTGATTACTATCAAAGATATTGAAAAAGTGATTGAGTTTCCAAATGCTGCTAAAGATGAGTTTGGTCGTCTCTTAGTTGCAGGTGCAGTAGGTGTTACTTCAGATACATTTGAACGTGCAGAAGCCCTTTTTGAAGCAGGAGCGGATGCCATTGTTATTGATACTGCCCATGGTCACTCTGCTGGTGTTCTACGTAAAATCGCTGAAATTCGTGCTCACTTCCCAGACCGCACTTTGATTGCTGGAAATATTGCCACTGCAGAAGGTGCGCGTGCTCTTTATGATGCAGGTGTAGATGTTGTCAAAGTCGGTATCGGACCAGGTTCTATCTGTACCACTCGTGTGATTGCAGGGGTTGGTGTCCCACAAGTGACAGCAATTTATGATGCAGCAGCAGTTGCGCGTGAATATGGAAAAACAATCATTGCTGATGGTGGAATCAAGTATTCTGGAGATATTGTAAAAGCCCTTGCTGCAGGTGGAAATGCAGTTATGCTTGGATCAATGTTTGCTGGAACAGATGAAGCTCCAGGAGAAACGGAAATCTTCCAAGGGCGTAAGTTTAAGACTTACCGTGGTATGGGATCAATCGCTGCAATGAAGAAAGGTTCAAGCGATCGTTACTTCCAAGGTTCTGTCAATGAAGCAAACAAACTCGTTCCAGAAGGAATTGAAGGCCGTGTTGCCTATAAAGGAGCAGCAGCTGATATTGTCTTCCAAATGATTGGTGGTATTCGCTCTGGTATGGGTTACTGTGGTGCAGCTAACCTTAAAGAACTACATGATAATGCTCAATTTATTGAAATGTCTGGGGCTGGTCTAAAAGAAAGTCATCCTCATGATGTGCAAATTACTAATGAGGCACCAAACTACTCCATGTAAGTAGTAAAAAAGAACTCCTGATTTTCAGGAGTTCTTTTTGTTTACAGTATTGTCAATGTTGATTTACAGAGATTTTACCATTTTGAATGTTGAAAATACTAAGGTTTTCTGGTAAATTTTGCAAGTGGTCTAAACTTGTTGTTGTAATAAAGGTTTGGATAGATTGAGAAATGGTTTCTAGTAATTTTAGTTGCCGTGTATTGTCAAGTTCACTCATAACATCATCAAGCAGTAGTATCGGAGACTCGTTGGTAATACTTTCCATTAGCTCAATCTCTGCTAGTTTGATAGAAAGTACAAGACTACGATGTTGACCTTGGCTTCCAAAACTAGCATCCATACCATTGATATAAAAAGAAATGTCATCTCGATGAGGGCCGACACCAGTATTCTTTTTAAATAAGTCTCTTGATCTGCTTTTCTCCAAAGCAATTTTAAAGGAACTTGTCAACTGTTCTTCATCAGTGAAGTTGACAGATGATTGATAAGATATTGATAACTCTTCTAATTTATTTGAAATTTCTAAGTGTTTTTTTTGACCAAATTTCTCTAAGTCTTTAATGAATTTTATCCGATGCTTTATAACGCGACAACCATACTCTATTAACTGATCATCTAAGACTGACAGAAATGTTTCATCAATCTTCTGGCTGGATTTTAGATAAGTATTTCTTTGCTTGAGTATATGGTTATAGTTTGACAAGTCTGACAAGTAGATTGGTTTAATTTGTCCCAGTTCGATGTCTATAAACTTTCGACGGACAGAAGGCGCTCCCTTAATTAGCTGGAGATCTTCAGGTGCGAAGAGGACAACATTCATATGTCCGATGTAGTCTGATAGGCGAGCTTGTTTTAAGTGATTGACCTTAGTCACACGCCCTTTTGGCGTTAAATCAATTTCTAGAGGGATAGAGCTTGTTTTTTTCTGTAGCAAGCCAGAAAGATGGAGTTGCTCGTCATCAAAATGAATGAGATTTTTATCTGTACGAGTCCGATGACTACGTGTCAAGGCTAAGAAATAGATTGCTTCTAGAATATTGGTTTTTCCTTGTGCATTTTGACCTAGAAAGACATTTAATTTTGGATTGAAATCAATTTTTGCCTCTTTGTAGTTTCGAAAGGTTTTAATTGTTAAATGTTGGAGCCACATGGTTATCTTCCTGGAAAACGTGGAACTTGTTTGGTTTTAGGAGATGAAGAAGTTTTTTGTTTTTCTTTCTTGACACCTTTATTCAACTCTTTGACAAGTTTAGCAATTCGCTCTTTCTCAATCTTATCTGCTTGATACTCTTCTTGCTCTTTTAAACTTGGTTGTGTCAAGGTGATGTCAATCTTTAAATCAGGAATGTCAATCGTATCTCCAACACGGATTTTTTTCCCACGTCTACTTTCTAACTCACCATTAAAATAAACTTGATGATCTATTAAAAAGGATTTGATAGCACCACCGCTTTGTATAATTCCAAGTTCTTTTAGGAGGGCTTGGAGCGTAATAAATTCTTCAAATAATTTGTATTCCATAATTCACCTCAATCTTTGGTATTATACCATATTTTCCTTGAAATAGCTGAAGGAAAGTTAGCTGAAATGAAAACGGTTTTACTCTTTAAAGCTATAAAGAGAACAAGAAAAATTTTGATTTTCGTGGTATAATAGAACTCTATATGTAAGGAGGTAAGGTATGGAATTAGTGTCTGGAATTTCAGCACATTTTGTTCAATCCAAAAAATTTAAAACAAATAAAATCACTATCCGTTTTACTGCTCCCTTATCTCTTGAGACAATAGCAGGACGCATGTTAAGTGCAAGTATGTTGGAGACGGCAAATCAAGCTTATCCCACATCACAAGCATTTCGCAAATACTTGGCAAGTTTATATGGAACAGATATTTCCACAAGTGCTTATCGTAGGGGACAGGCACATATTCTTGACTTAACATTTACTTATGTGAGGGATGATTTTTTAAGTAAAAAGAATGTCTTGACTTCTCGAATTTTGGAATTGGTGAAACAGACTTTATTTGCTCCCTTAGCTCAAGATGGTGCTTTTGAGCCAGCCTTATTTGAAATTGAAAGAAAACAGTTATTGGCTAGTTTAGCTACTGATATGGATGATTCATTTTATTTTGCTCATAAGGAGTTGGATAGCTTGTTCTTCCATGATGAGCGTCTTCAATTGAGATACAGTGATTTACGAAATAGCATTTCAAATGAGTCTCCAGAAAGTAGCTACACGTGCTTTCAAAATGCTCTGAAGAATGATCGTATTGATTTCTTTTTCTTAGGTGATTTTAATGAAGTAGAAATCACAGAATCGCTGAAGTCATTACCCTTTACAGCTAGAGAGAACGACATCACTATCCAGTACCATCAATCTTATTCGAATGTCCTAAGAGAGGGAATGGTTCAGAGGAATGTTGGGCAATCCATTTTGGAAATGGGCTATCATTCTCCTATAAAATATGGTGATGATCAGCATCTGCCCATGCTTGTTATGAATGGTTTGTTGGGTGAATTTGCACATTCGAAACTTTTTACAAACGTTCGTGAAAATGCTGGAATAGCCTATACAGTCTCGAGTCAATTGGATTTGTTTAGTGGTCTGTTAAGGATGTATGCGGGTATTGATAGAGAAAATCGAAATCAGGCTAGAAAAATGATGAATCATCAATTGCTAGATCTGAAAAAGGGTAACTTTACAGATTTTGAGCTTGAACAAACCAAGGAGATGATTCGACGATCTTTGTTGATGGCTCAAGATAATCAACAGACCTTAGTTGAAAGAGTCTATTTGAATACTCTATTGGGGAAATCAAGCTTTGATATTGATCGATTGGTGGCAAAATTAGAGAGTGTTGATAAAGAAGCTGTATGTAAAGTTGCCAATAGTTTGAAGTTACAAGCGATTTACTTTATGGAAGGAGTAGAATGACAAAGGTTACTTTTGAAGAAAAATACTATCCTGCTGTAAAGGAAATAGTCTACAAAACACAATTGTCAAATGGATTGACAGTTTCTTTACTCCCTAAGCAAGATTTCAATGAGGTTTATGGATTTGTAACGGTTCAATTTGGTTCTGTAGATGCAACTTATACAAGCTTGGAAAAAGGTTTACGTCATCATCCAGCAGGAATTGCCCATTTTCTTGAACATAAATTGTTTGAAAGAGAAAATTCTGAGGATATAATGGCTGCTTTTACTCGATTAGGTGCGGACAGTAATGCCTTTACAAGCTTTACTAAGACCAGCTATCTTTTTTCAACAATTGACCATCTATTAGAGAATTTAGATTTGCTAGATGAGTTAGTTGGAGATGTTCATTTTACAGAAGAGTCTGTTTTGAGGGAACAGGCTATTATCCAGCAAGAACGAGAAATGTATCAAGACGATCCAGACTCACGCTTGTTTTTTGCAACATTAGCCAACCTTTATCCTGATACTCCTTTAGCAACAGATATTGTTGGAAGTGAAAAATCAATTTCTGAGATTCAAGTTTCAAATTTAAAAGAGAATTTTACAGAGTTTTACAAACCTGTCAACATGTCACTGTTTTTAGTTGGAAATATTGATGTAAAAGTTGTTGAGGAATACTTTTCGAAAAAGGGAAAGGAAGGTTCAAACCAGTTTACGGTTTCAAAAGAGCAACTACCCTTGCAGCCTGTGAAGCAAACAGATAGTCTTCGGATGGAAGTTTCTTCACCCAAACTTGCTGTTGCGATTAGAGGTAATGGGCAAATAACAGAAGCTGAGTCTTATCGTTACAATATTTTATTGAAATTACTATTTACGATGATGTTTGGTTGGACTTCTGATCGTTTTCAAAGGTTATATGAGTCTGGGAAGTTAGACGCGTCATTGTCACTTGAGGTTGAAGTCAATAGTCGCTTTCATTTTGTGATATTGACAATGGATACCAAAGAGCCTGTTTCTCTGTCGCATCAATTTCGGAAAGCGATTCGTCAGTTTAGTAGTGATACGGATATTACAGAGGAACATTTAGATCTTGTTAAGAGTGAGATGTTTGGGGAGTTTTTCAGTAGCATGAACTCTTTGGAATTTATTGCAACTCAATACGATCCGATGGATCGCGGAGAAACAATTTTTGATTTTCCGAAAATTTTACAGGAAATTACTTTGGAGGATGTTCTAGAAGCTGGACATCGTTTGATTGATAATGGTGATCTAGTTGATTTTACAATCTTTCCAGCTTAAAAGATGACTAATACTAGAAAGAAGGAATGGTACGTATGAGAAAAAAAACAATTGGCGAGGTTCTACGTTTAGCTAGAATTAATCAGGGATTGAGTTTAGAGGAATTGCAGGAAAAAACTGAAATTCAGTTGCATTTTCTAGAAGCTATGGAGGCAGATGATTTTGATCAACTTCCTAGTACCTTCTATGCTCGTTCTTTTTTAAGAAAATATGCCTGGGCAGTAGAGTTAGATGAAAGAATTGTATTGGATGCCTATGATTCAGGTAGTATGATCACTTATGAAGAGGTAGATGTCGATGAAGAAGACTTGTCTGGTCGCAGACGATCAAATAAGAAAAGAACGTCTTATCTCCCCTTGTTTTATTTCGTTCTATTTGCTTTGTCAATTTTAATTTTTGTCACTTACTATGTTTGGAACTACATCCAAACTCAGCCAAATCCTTCTTCAGCTAATTATAGTGTTGTGAACTCGACTAGTTCCACAACCTCATCTAGTTCATCTTCTAGTAGTCAGACGTCTAGCTCGTCTTCTACTACGGAATCAACTATTACAGTGTCAGGCGAAGGAAACCGCATTGAAGCTCGGTATAAAACGAGTAAGGAAACAGCTACGGTTCAGCTGACTGTTTCGGATGCAACTAGCTGGGTAAGTGTTTCAGGAAGTGACCTTGAAGGTGGTGTGACCTTGTCATCAGACAATAAAAACGCAAAAACAACAGTTTCAACTAAGAATCCCGTTACCATTACTTTAGGTGTAGTGAAGGGAGTTACTGTAACTGTGGACAATCAAACGATTGATACTTCGAAGCTGACAACTCAGACTGGAACTGTAACACTTACATTTACTACAGATTAAGGAAAAATCAATGAAAAAAGAACAAATTCCTAATGTATTAACTATTGGTAGAATTCTCTTTATACCTCTCTTTATCCTTATTTTGACTTTGGGCCATTCACAAGGCAGTCATTTGCTAGCAGCGATAATTTTTGCAGTTGCTAGTGTAACGGATTATCTTGATGGTTACCTTGCTCGCAAATGGAATGTAGTCAGCAACTTTGGAAAATTTGCTGATCCGATGGCCGATAAGCTGTTGGTTATGTCAGCTTTTATCATGTTGATTGAGTTAGGTATGGCTCCGGCTTGGGTTGTTGCTATTATCATCTGTCGTGAACTTGCGGTGACAGGCTTGCGTTTGTTGCTTGTTGAGACGGGAGGGAAAGTTCTAGCAGCAGCGATGCCAGGGAAAATCAAGACCTTTAGTCAGATGTTTGCCATTATCTTTTTGCTCTTACATTGGAATTTAATTGGGCAACTGTTGCTTTATATAGCTTTATTTTTCACCATCTACTCTGGTTATGATTATTTCAAGGGTAGCGCTCATGTATTCAAAGGGACATTTGGTTCGAAATGAAATCGATTATTGAAGTAAAAAATCTGTCTTTTCGTTACAAGGAAGACCAGGAACATTATGACGTTAATAATGTCTCGTTTCACGTGAAACGGGGAGAATGGCTTTCGATTGTAGGTCATAATGGGAGTGGAAAATCGACAACTATCCGTTTGATTGATGGCTTGCTTGAAGCGGAGTCTGGGGAAATCTGGATAGATGGCCAACTGCTGTCCTCTGAGAACGTTTGGGACTTGCGTCGACAAATTGGTATGGTTTTTCAAAATCCAGATAACCAATTTGTGGGGGCGACTGTTGAAGATGATGTTGCCTTTGGTTTAGAAAATCAGGGACTTCCTCGTGAAGAAATGAAGAAGAGAGTGGCTGATTCTTTGGAGTTGGTAGGGATGCTGGACTTTAAGAAGAGAGAACCAGCTCGTTTATCTGGTGGACAAAAACAACGGGTGGCTATTGCAGGAGTTGTTGCCTTGAGGCCAGCTATTTTGATTTTGGACGAGGCTACAAGTATGTTGGATCCTGAGGGACGCAGAGAACTGATTCAGACAGTTCAAGAGATTCGTAAAGACCACCAGATGACAGTCGTCTCCATTACACATGACTTGGAAGAAGTTGCGATGAGTGACCGTGTCTTGGTCATGAAAAAAGGCCAAGTGGAGTCAACCAGTAGCCCAAGAGAACTTTTTTCTCGGGATGACCTTGACCAGATAGGATTAGATGAGCCTTTTACTAATCAATTGAGAGAATCTTTGAGAGAGGCTGGCTATCAGTTGCCGGATGGCTATTTGACAGAAGGAGAGCTAGAGGACAAGCTATGGGAATTACTCTAGAAAATGTGAGCTTTACCTATCAAGAGGGGACTCCCCTATCTTCATCAGCCCTGACTGATGTTTCTTTGACGATTGAGGATGGCTCTTATGCAGCTTTAGTAGGGCACACAGGTAGTGGAAAATCAACGATTTTACAGCTTTTAAATGGCCTATTGGTACCAAGTAAGGGTTCTGTTCGAGTTTTCGATACCGTCATTACCCCTACATCAACCAATAAAGAAATTCGTCAGATTCGAAAGCAGGTTGGTCTAGTGTTTCAATTTGCTGAAAATCAGATTTTCGAAGAGACTGTTTTGAAAGATGTTGCATTTGGGCCGCAAAATTTTGGAGTTTCTGAGGAAGAGGCCGAGAAAATTGCGCGTGAAAAGTTAGCCTTGGTAGGTATTGATGAGTCACTCTTTGAGCGCAGTCCTTTTGAACTTTCGGGTGGCCAAATGAGACGTGTGGCTATAGCAGGTATGCTAGCCATGGAGCCAACTGTCTTGGTTTTGGATGAGCCTACAGCTGGACTAGATCCTCTGGGCAGAAAAGAACTGATGACCTTGTTTAAAAAACTCCACCTTTCTGGAATGACAATCGTTCTGGTAACGCATTTGATGGATGACGTAGCTGCATATGCTGATCAGGTCTATGTTATGGAAAAGGGGCGTTTGGTCAAAAGTGGCAAACCGAGCGAAGTTTTCCAAGATGTAGCCTCTATGGAAAAGGTGCAGTTAGGTGTGCCTAAAATAACAGCCTTTTGTAAACGTTTGGCAGATAGAGGTGTAGCTTTTAAAAAATTGCCAATCAAGATAGACGAGTTTAAGGAGTCGCTAAATGGATAGTATGATTTTAGGGCGTTATATACCGGGGGATTCCATTATTCATCGCTTGGATCCACGTAGTAAATTGCTTGCCATGATCCTGTTGATTTTGATTGTATTTTGGGCTAATAATCCCCTCACCAATCTCATTTTGTTTATGGCGACAGGTATATTTATCGCTTTGTCAGGCGTTTCCCTCTCATTTTTCGTTCAGGGATTAAAATCCATGTTCTTCTTGATCGCTTTTACGACTCTTTTTCAGCTCTTTTTCATTTCAAGTGGAAATGTCCTATTTGAGTTTTCTTTTATAAGAATAACGGATTATGCTTTGCAACAAGCAGGAATCATTTTCTGTCGTTTTGTGTTGATTATTTTCTTTTCAACCTTGCTAACCTTAACGACCATGCCTTTGAGTCTGGCAGCCGCAGTTGAAGCTCTTTTAGCACCGCTGAAACGTGTGAAAGTTCCCGTTCATGAAATTGGTCTTATGTTATCAATGAGTTTGCGTTTTGTTCCAACATTGATGGATGACACGACGAGAATTATGAATGCTCAAAAAGCTCGTGGAGTTGACTTTGGCGAAGGTAGCATCGTTCAAAAAGTAAAGGCTATGATTCCAATTTTAATTCCTCTTTTTGCGACGAGCTTAAAGCGTGCAGATTCATTGGCAATTGCCATGGAAGCGCGTGGTTATCAGGGAGGAAAGGGTAGAAGTCAGTATAGACAGTTGAGATGGAGCCAAAAGGATACACTGACAATTCTTGTGATTTTGGTACTGGGATGTTTCTTATTTTTCTTAAAATCTTAGCAGGTTTGTAGGATTGATAAGAAGCTCAAAGTAGCAGGTTTTTAGTATAAAGGTAGGAATATGAACCGTTTTAAAAAATCAAAATATCTAATCATCGTTTTTGTCACAGTTCTGGCAGTTTCTGTACTATTAGTGACAACCTATTCAAGCGCTATTGTGACGAAACTAGGAGATGGGATTTCCTTGGTAGATAGAATTGTTCAAAAACCCTTTCAGTGGTTTGATACTTTCAAATCGGATTTGGGACATTTGACGCAGACTTACAATGAAAATGAGAGTCTAAAGAAACAGTTTTATCAACTAGAGGTGGAGTCTAATCAATCAGAAAGTTTAAAAAATGAAAATGAACAATTACGTCAGTTGCTGGATATGAAGTCAAAATTGCAGGCTACAAAAACCATTGCAGCAGATGTGATTATGCGAGCTCCAGTATCTTGGAAACAAGAGTTAACAATTGATGTGGGAAGTTCAAAAGGAGCTTCTGAAAATATGTTGGCCATTGCAAACGGGGGTTTGATTGGTAGTGTTTCAAAGGTGGAGGATCATTCAACAACGATCAACCTATTGACAAACACCGAAAATTCAGACAAAATTTCTATTAAAATCCTGCATGGCTCTACTGAAATTTACGGAATTATCGTTGGTTATGATAAGGAATCTGAACTGCTTAAAATTAGTCAATTAAACAGCAACAGCGACATTAGCGCGGGAGACAAGGTGACTACAGGGGGGCTCGGAAACTTTAATGTTAAGGATATCCCTGTTGGAGAGGTTGTTGCTACAACACACAGCAGTGATTATCTAACAAAGGAGGTAACAGTAAAGTTAAGTGCTGACACCAAAAATCTTCATGTGGTAGAGTTAGTGGGGAATTAGCAATGAGACTGTTAAAACAAATTGGTATTTTCTTTTTACTCCCTTTTGTCGTACTAATTGATGCACATATTGGACAATTAGCGGGATCCTTCTTCCCTCACTTTCATTTAGCAAGTCATTTTCTGTTTTTATTTCTCTTGTTTGAGACAATTGAGGTTTCAGAATATCTCTATCTAGCTTATTGCTGTATAGTGGGTTTGGTGTACGATATCTATTTTTTCCACTTGATAGGAATTGCGACACTTCTATTTATCTTGATAGGAGCTTCGCTCCATAAATTTAATAGTGTAATTTTGCTAAACCGTTGGACAAGAATGTTAACAATAGTTGTAATGAGTTTCCTATTTGATATGGGGAGCTATCTCCTTGCCCTTGCTATGGGATTGACAGTAGAATCGATGCCAGTTTTCATCGTCTATAGTCTTGTCCCATCAATGATTTTAAACTTTTTATGGATGCTTATTTTCCAATATATTTTTGAAAAATGTTATCTATAAGAAAGAAATAAAAATGTAACAAAGGCGTAATATTTATTATGTCTTTTTTTGGTATACTAGTAATGTCTTAAATAGAAGGAGTATCTACACAATATGAAGAAAAAAATCTTAGCGTCACTTTTATTAAGTACAGTATTAGTGTCACAAGCGGCGGTATTGACAACTGTCCACGCTGAAACAACTGATGAAAAGATTGCTGCTCAAGATAGTAAGATTAGTAATTTGACAGCTCAGCAAAAAGAAGCTCAAAAACAAGTAGATGAAATCCAAACGCAAGTTACAGCTATCCAAACTCAACAAACGAACTTGGAAACTGAGAATGAAACTCTACAAGCTGAATCTAAAAAACTTGAAGGAGAAATTACAGAGCTCTCTAAGAACATTGTTGCTCGTAATGAATCTTTGGAAAAACAAGCACGTAGCGCACAAACAAACGGTGCTGCAACTAGCTACATCAATACAATTGTAAACTCAAAATCAATTACAGAAGCTATTTCACGTGTTGCAGCAATGAGCGAGATTGTATCAGCTAACAACAAAATGTTGGAACAACAGAAAGCTGATAAGAAATCTATCGCTGAAAAACAGGTTGCAAATAATGAAGCAATCAACACTGTCATTGCGAACCAACAAACGCTTGCTGACGATGCACAAGCATTGACAACAAAACAAGCAGAGTTGAAAGTTGCTGAGTTAAACCTTGCTGCAGAGAAAGCTACTGCAGAAAGTGATAAAGCTACTTTATTGGAACAAAAAGCAGCAGCAGAGGCAGAAGCAAAAGCAGCAGCTGAAGCAGAAGCAGCTTATAAAGCACGTCAAACAAGTCAACAACAATCAGTTGTTGCTTCTGGAAATACAACACTTTCAGATCAAGTGCAAGCGACTTCAAGCTCTTCATCAGATGATGATTCAAGCTACACTCCAGCACCTGCTCCAACTCCAACTAGACAGCGTCCAACATACAGTACAAATGCTTCAAGTTATCCAACTGGAGAATGTACTTGGGGAGCTAAAACATTGGCACCTTGGGCTGGAGATTACTGGGGTAACGGAGCGCAGTGGGCTACAAGTGCAGCAGCTGCAGGATTCCGTACTGGATCAACTCCACAAGTTGGTGCGATTGCATGTTGGAATGACGGTGGATATGGACACGTAGCGGTTGTTACAGCAGTTTCATCATCAACTAGCATTCAAGTATCAGAATCAAACTATGGTGGAGATCGTACAATCGGTAACAAACGTGGATGGTTCAACCCAACTACAACTTCTGAAGGTTACGTAACATACATCTATCCAAACTAATGAATGAAACGAAGAGGCTCGATTTGAGCCTCTTTTATTATTTTTTATCGGAAGCAAGGCCGAAATCTATCAAAACCACTTGAAAATATGGCTAAAATGTGGTAAAATGAAACTTGTCGTGTAAACGATAATACTCATTCTTGATGAATTGTGAAACTGTTGCCCTCGGGTCGTTTTGCAAGTTGAAGTCGAGGAGAGGAAAAAAACAAAAAGGAGAAATACTCATGGCAGTAATTTCAATGAAACAACTTCTTGAGGCTGGTGTACACTTTGGTCACCAAACTCGTCGCTGGAACCCTAAGATGGCTAAGTACATCTTCACTGAGCGTAACGGAATCCACGTTATCGACTTGCAACAAACTGTAAAATACGCTGACCAAGCATACGACTTTATGCGTGATGCTGCAGCTAACGATGCAGTTGTATTGTTTGTTGGTACTAAAAAACAAGCTGCTGACGCTGTTAAAGAAGAAGCAGAACGTTCAGGTCAATACTACATCAACCACCGTTGGTTGGGTGGAACTCTTACTAACTGGGGAACTATCCAAAAACGTATTGCTCGTTTGAAAGAAATCAAACGTATGGAAGAAGAAGGAATCTTCGACGTTCTTCCTAAGAAAGAAGTTGCACTTCTTAACAAACAACGTGCACGTCTTGAAAAATTCTTGGGTGGTATCGAAGACATGCCTCGTATCCCAGATGTAATGTACGTAGTTGACCCACATAAAGAACAAATCGCTGTTAAAGAAGCTAAAAAATTGGGTATCCCAGTTGTAGCGATGGTTGACACAAACACTGACCCAGACGATATCGATGTAATCATCCCAGCTAACGATGACGCTATCCGCGCTGTTAAATTAATCACAGCTAAATTGGCTGACGCTATCATCGAAGGACGTCAAGGTGAAGATGCAGCAGCAGTTGAAGCAGAATTTGCAGCTTCAGAAGCTCAAGCAGACTCAATCGAAGAAATCGTTGAAGTTGTAGAAGGCGACAACGCTTAATTCATATAAATAGTAATTACCTAGGAGGGCGGGGCCTAGCCCAGCTCTCCTATTTTTAAAAAATATAGGAGAATCAAAATGGCAGAAATTACAGCTAAACTTGTAAAAGAGTTGCGTGAAAAATCTGGTGCCGGTGTTATGGACGCTAAAAAAGCGCTTGTAGAAACAGACGGTGATATCGAAAAAGCGATCGAATTGCTTCGTGAAAAAGGTATGGCGAAGGCAGCTAAGAAAGCTGACCGTGTTGCAGCTGAAGGTTTGACTGGTGTATTTGTTAACGGTAACGTTGCAGCAGTAGTTGAAGTAAATGCCGAAACTGACTTTGTTGCGAAAAACGCTCAATTCGTTGAGTTGGTAAATGCTACAGCTAAAGTAATCGCTGAAGGTAAACCAGCGAACAACGAAGAAGCACTTGCTTTGACAATGCCTTCAGGTGAAACTCTTGAAGCTGCATATGTATCTGCAACAGCTACAATCGGTGAAAAAATCTCATTCCGTCGTTTTGCTTTGCTTGAAAAAACAGATGCACAACACTTCGGAGCATACCAACACAATGGTGGACGTATCGGTGTTATCTCTGTTATCGAAGGTGGAGACGAAGCTCTTGCTAAACAAATCTCAATGCACATTGCTGCGATGAAACCAACAGTTCTTTCTTACAAAGAATTGGATGAGCAATTTGTTAAAGATGAGTTGGCACAATTGAACCACGTAATCGACCAAGATAACGAAAGCCGTGCAATGGTTGGTAAACCAGCTCTTCCACACTTGAAATATGGATCAAAAGCTCAATTGACTGATGAAGTGATTGCTCAAGCTGAAGAAGACATCAAAGCTGAGTTGGCTGCAGAAGGCAAACCAGAAAAAATCTGGGACAAAATCATTCCAGGTAAAATGGACCGCTTCATGCTTGACAACACCAAAGTTGACCAAGCATACACACTTCTTGCACAAGTATACATCATGGATGACAGCAAGACGGTTGAAGCCTACCTTGAATCAGTAAATGCTTCAGTAGTTGAGTTCGCTCGCTTTGAAGTTGGTGAAGGTATTGAGAAAGCTGCAAACGACTTTGAAGCAGAAGTTGCAGCTACAATGGCAGCAGCCTTGAATAACTAATAGAAAAGGAAGCAAATTGCTTCCTTTTTCTTTTGGTCTAGAGAGTAGATTCTGTATGAGTAAACAAAAAGCCCTTTAATAAGGGCTAAGTGCATTTAGGAGGCTACACTTCAAATTCATAGAGTGCTGTAGACAAATAACGTTCGCCGTTATCTGGTGCTAAAGCAAGGACTTTCTTACCTGCACCTAATTTCTTGGCAACCTCAATTGCCCCGTAAATCGCTGCAGCTGAAGAAATCCCAACAAGGAAGCCTTCTTTTCCACCAATTTCACGGCCAAGTGCTAGAGCATCATCTGACGTCACGCGGATGATACCATCATAGGCCTTTGTATCAAGTGTTTCAGGAATAAATCCAGCTGAGATGCCTTGAATTTTGTGAGGTCCTGGTTTTTCACCAGACAAGATAGCTGACTCGTCTGCCTCAACTGCATAAACTTGAATGTTTGGATTTGCTGCTTTAAGAGCGTGAGAAACACCTGAGATCGTTCCACCAGTACCGACACCACCCACAAAGGCATCTAGTCCATCAGAACCGAAAGCAGCTAGTATTTCAGCTCCTGTTGTTCTTTCGTGTACTTCTGGATTAGCTGGATTATTAAATTGGAGTGGAAGGAAGCCGTCACGTTGAGCAGCGATTTCCTGAGCTTTAGCAATAGCCCCTTTCATTCCTTCACTACCAGGAGTAAGGACGAGTTCAGCACCATAGGCTTGGATAATCTTACGTCGTTCCACACTCATCGTTTCAGGCATGACGATAACAACTTTATATCCTTTAGCGGCACCAACCCATGAAAGACCGATACCAGTGTTTCCACTCGTTGCTTCAACAATGGTAGCACCCGGTTTTAGAATACCATCTTGTTCCGCTTTTTCAATCATGCTAAGGGCAATACGGTCTTTTACTGACGATCCAGGGTTAAAAGCTTCTAGTTTAACATAGACATCTGCAGCACCCTCTGGAACAATGTTGTTAAGTTTAACAATCGGTGTTTGTCCAATAAGTTCAGTGATATTGTTATAAATAGCCATAGATATACCTCTTTGTATAAGATGATACTAGTATAACGCGCTCTAGGCTATTTGTAAAATATAGAAATCCTATCGAAGCGATAGGATTTTTTTATATCAAAGGTCTAAGCCATTAATTTTCAATCGATTGTGATAAGCAAGTTCTAGTAAATAGGTGTAAAGGGGAAGAATATCCGTTTTCTTAGGAAATTCAAATTTGTGATAACTAAAATGCTCATTATGTGCTTTTAGAAAGACATTTTCTAAATAAGTGATCGTAATCTCACTATCATCTATACCTGCTCCAGCAGTTTCCATTTCAACGTTGACAATGTTCATCAAAAAGAGTGACTTAACAGACACCTTACGACCAGTGGCACCTTGCTTATCTGTAAAGATGATACGGATATTTGTAAAGATAATTGAATCGCGAATAAGTTTATATCCACTTTGAATTTCCTCATTCTCTAGTAGATATTGTCCATATTCTTTGATAAGAGTCTCTTTGTTTTCCTCGCTGAAGTTACCAGCAAGTCCTTGAATAAATTTTCCAAACGACATGTATTTCTCCTTTATTTACACTAAGTTTACAGGAACTTCAACTTCTCGTAAACCTTGATCTGTTAAAGTAACCCTACCATTAAAAAACTCTACAAGAGCAGACTTGATATTTTCTTTCTCTTCCTTATCAACATAAATCATTGTATCAACTTGATCTGTAAAGTTTGTATCCAGCTCCATGAGATGATGTTCTTTAAGAAAGTTGCTGTACTCTTGGTATTGAGCATAAGACATTTGAATGGTTATTCCAGCCTGTTCTTTGATTTCAATAATGCCTATTTCTTTGACAGCCAAGGCCACACTACCTGCATAAGCACGAATCAAACCACCCACACCTAACTTAATTCCACCAAAGTAACGAGTAACTACTACGCAGACATTGGTAAGATTATGATTTTCTAAGACGCCAAGCATAGGGACTCCAGCAGTACCACTAGGTTCGCCATCATCACTCGTACGCTTGATCTCACTGCGTTCCCCTAGAATAAAAGCAGAGCAGTTATGGGTGGCTTTGTAGTGTTCTTTTTTGATAGCAGTGATAAAGTCACGAGCTTCTTCTTCACTATAGACACGCTTGGCATGACAGATAAAACGGGATTTTTTGATTTCTTCTTGGACCTGCCCATCCTCTTTAATTGTTCTAAATTCCATGATTTAATTGTACTAAAAAATTACCTAAAGCGCTAGATTTTTACGAATATTAAAGTATGAAAGTAAATCCAAATTACCTCGGTCGCTTGTTTACTGAGAAAGAATTAACTGAAGAAGAACGACAGGAAGCAGTGAAACTGCCAGCAATGAGAAAAGAGAAGGGGAAACTGTTTTGTCAACGTTGTAATAGTTTGATTCTAGAAGAATGGTATTTGCCTATTGGTGCCTACTATTGTAGGGAGTGCTTACTGATGAAGCGAGTCAGGAGTGATCAAGCCTTATACTATTTTCCGCAAGAAGATTTTCCTAAGCAAGATGTCCTCAAATGGTGTGGTCAGTTAACCTATTTTCAGGAAAAGGTATCAGAGGGGTTGATTCGAGCAGTCGAAAAGAAAGAACCGACTTTAGTTCATGCTGTGACAGGTGCTGGAAAGACAGAGATGATTTATCAAGTTGTGGCCAAAGTGATTGATGATGGTGGTGCAGTTTGTTTGGCAAGTCCTCGAATTGATGTGTGTTTGGAACTGTATAAGCGACTGCAGAATGACTTTGCTTGCGATATAGCGCTACTCCATGGCGAATCAGAGCCCTATTTTCGAACTCCCTTAGTAGTTGCAACAACTCATCAGTTATTAAAATTTTATCATGCTTTTGATTTGTTGATAGTGGATGAGGTAGATGCCTTTCCTTATGTTGACAACACTATGCTTTACTATGCTGTAAAGAATAGTGTAAAGGAGGATGGATTGAGGATATTCCTTACAGCAACTTCTACAGATGAGTTAGATAGGAAGGTTCGCACAGGAGAATTAAAACGATTAAGCTTGCCGAGACGGTTTCATGGAAATCCTTTGATTATTCCTAAACCAGTCTGGTTATCGGATTTTAATCGCTGTTTAGAGAAAAATCAATTGTCAACCAAGTTAAAGACCTATATTGAGAAACAGAGAAGAACAGGTTATCCCTTACTGATTTTTGCATCAGAGATTAAGAAAGGCGAAAAACTAAAAGAAATCTTGAAGGAGCAGTACCCGAATGAGAATATCGGCTTTGTGTCTTCTATCACAGAAAATCGATTAGAGCAAGTACAAGCTTTTCGAGATGGAGAATTGACGATACTGATCAGTACGACAATATTGGAACGAGGAGTTACCTTCCCTTGTGTGGATGTTTTCGTAGTAGAAGCTAATCATTGTCTCTTTACCAAGTCTAGTTTGATTCAGATTGGTGGTCGAGTTGGGCGTAGTATGGATAGGCCGACTGGTGAGTTGCTCTTCTTTCATGATGGATTAAATGCTTCCATCAAAAAGGCAATCAAGGAAATCAAGCAGATGAACAAGGATGCGGGATTATGAACTGTTTACTATGTGGTCAAACTACAAAGAGTGAGTTAACTTTTAGTAGTCTTTTCCTTTTGAAAGATGATTGCAGTTATCTTTGCTCAGCTTGTGCTTCTAGTTTTGAGAAGATTGGTGAGAATTATTGCCCAAACTGTATGAAAATAGGGATGTCAACTCAATGTCAAGATTGTAAACTTTGGTGTAAAGAAGGAGCTCAGGTTGATCATAAGGCGATATTTACCTATAATCAAGCTATGAAAGACTTTTTCAGTAGATATAAGTTTGATGGTGATTTTTTGCTTAGAAAAGTTTTTGCTTCCATTCTTGCTGAGGAGCTGAAAAAGTATAGAGGATATCAATTTGTGTTGATTCCCCTAAGCCCTGAAAGATTGCTTGAGAGGGGGTTTAACCAAGTCGAGGGTTTGGTTGAGGCAGCAGGCTTTTCTTTTAAAGATATATTAGGAAAAAGAGAAGAGAGTGCTAGTTCTTCTAAAAGCCGTTTAGAAAGGTTGGCTACTGAAATTCCATTTTTTATTAAAGATGGAATCTCACTTCCCAAGAAGATTTTGCTGATTGATGACATCTATACAACAGGGGCAACTGTGAATCGTGTGAAACGACTTTTGGAAGAAGCAGGTGCTTTGGAAGTTAAAACTTTTTCCCTTGTAAGATGAGGAAAAAATTTGCAAAATGAAAATGAAAGCGTTATAATATATTTAGAAAAACAAAAATGTTTAGAAAGAAGGTACTTATATGATTAAATATAGTATCCGTGGTGAAAACCTAGAAGTAACAGAAGCAATTCGTGATTATGTAGTTTCTAAACTCGAAAAGATCGAAAAGTATTTCCAACCTGAGCAGGAGTTGGATGCACGTGTGAACTTGAAAGTTTACCGTGAAAAAACAGCAAAGGTTGAAGTAACAATTCCGCTTGGATCTATCACTCTTCGTGCTGAAGATATTTCTCAAGATATGTATGGTTCTATCGATCTTGTAACAGATAAAATTGAACGTCAGATTCGTAAAAATAAAACTAAAATCGAACGTAAGAATAAAAATAAAGTTGCGACAAGTCAACTCTTTACAGACGCTCTAGTTGAAGATGCAAATGTTGTGCAACCAAAAGTCGTTCGTTCAAAACAAATTGATTTGAAGCCAATGGATTTAGAAGAAGCTCTTCTCCAAATGGATTTATTGGGACATGATTTCTTTATCTATGTAGATGTAGAAGATCAAACAACTAATGTTTTGTATCGCCGTGAAGATGGTGAAGTCGGTTTGTTAGAAGTGAAAGAATCATAAAATAGAATGTTCAAAGTGGTTTACACCAGTGTAAACCACTTTTGTATTGCAATATTATAAAAGGTATAAATGGGGGCAGTTATGAAAGACGTGGTGATTGTTTCTGCAGTACGAACTCCAATAGGCTCCTTTGGAGGAAGTTTGAAGAATGTTTCAGCTGTTGATTTGGGAGCTTTGGTTATTAAGAGTGCTTTGGAAAGAGCCAATGTCAAACCAGAGCTAGTAGACGAAGTGATTATGGGGAATGTCCTAGGCGCAGGTTTAGGTCAAAACGTAGCTCGTCAAATGAGCGTTCATGCAGGACTCCCTGAATTTACACCAGCCTTTACTATCAACAAGGTTTGTGGTTCCGGTTTGAAGGCCGTGCAGTTGGCTGCTCAAGCGATTCGATGTGGCGATGCAGATATTATCGTAGCTGGTGGTGCAGAAAACATGAGTCAGGCGCCATACGTTATGCCAAGCTTCCGTTGGGGTGGCCGTATGGGCGATTCGAAGGTTGTAGATACTATGATTAAGGACGGTTTGTCTGATGCCTTTAACGAATACCATATGGGGATTACAGCTGAAAATGTGGCCGAAGAATATGGTGTCAGTAGAGAAGAGCAAGATGCTCTTGCTTTAGAGTCACAAAAACGAGCAGTTGCAGCTATAGAATTTGGACGCTTTAAAGAAGAGATTGTGCCAGTGGTCATTCCTCAACGCAAAGGCGATCCTATTGTTTTTGATACAGATGAATATCCTAGAAAAGATGCTAGCTTAGAGAGTTTGTCTAAGCTAGGTTCTGTTTTCAAAAAAGACGGTTCGGTCACAGCGGGAAATGCTTCAGGAATCAATGACGGGGCAGCAGCTGTCTTAATCATGAGTTCTGAAAAAGCGGAAGAATTAGGACTTTCAGTGATGGCCCGCATTCGTTCGTATGCAAGTGCAGGTTTGGATCCTAAGATGATGGGATGTGGACCGATTTATGCGACTCGCAAGGCTCTTGAAAAAGGCAATTTGACAGTTGAAGATCTCGACTTGATTGAGTCAAATGAAGCCTTTGCTGCCCAGGCTTGTGCAGTTGGTAAAACACTTGGTTTCAACACAGATATTGTCAACGTCAATGGTGGCGCCATTGCTCTTGGTCACCCAATTGGGGCTTCCGGTTGCCGTATCCTAGTGACGCTGGTACATGAGATGATGAAACGTGATGCTAAAACTGGGTTAGCAACTCTCTGTATCGGAGGAGGGATGGGGACTGCCCTTATCGTGGAACGTTAGGTGTTAGTGATTTGAACACGTGGGTAGGAGGGTGATGATTCCCTCCTCTTTTTGTGTCTGAAGTTAGAGAAATGAAGGGCTTGCATCTTTTAAAGGGTCGCTTTTTAAGGGCATTTGTGATATAATAATGCGCAAGAGGTTTAGAATGAAAAAAAATAATTTAATCCCGTTTTCTGCGCTCTTACTAGGACTTGCAACTTTCGGAATCTTAACTTTGCTGATTATTTTTTCACATAATCTTGCTGTAACAATCACTGTTTTGTTTTTATTTGTACTGCTTTATCTGCTTTTGTTTGTATGGCAAAAAAAACAGTATGAAAAGAGCGAAATTGAACAAATCCAATATGTAAATCACCAAGCTGAAAATAGCTTGAGTACTTTGCTTGATCAAATGCCGGTGGGAGTCCTGAAATTAGACTTATCAAGCGGAGAAGTGGAATGGTTTAATCCCTATGCTGAGCTGATTTTAACTACTGAAGAAGGCGAAATTGATGTTGAGTTAATTCAAACCATCATCAAAGCTTCTGTTGGAAATCCTGGTTCGTATGCTACCTTGGGCGAAACACGATATGCTGTTCATATGGACAAGGCTTCGGGTGTTTTGTATTTCTTTGATGTTTCTGGAGAGTACGAAGCAACTGTCGAATTGGTAACTAGCCGTCCAGTCATTGGAGTCATCTCAGTAGATAACTATGATGATTTGGAGGATGCGACATCTGACTCTGATATCAGCCATATCAATAGCTTTGTAGCTAATTTTGTTTCAGAATTTGCAAGTAAGTATGCTATGTTCTCTCGCCGTGTGGGGATGGATCGTTTTTATGTATTCACAGATTACACAGTACTCGAGGAATTGATGAATGATAAATTCTCTGTTATTGATACTTTCCGAGAAGAATCAAAACAGAGGCAGCTACCCCTAACTTTAAGTATGGGATTTTCTTATGGTGATGGAAACCATGAGGAAATAGGGAAAATTGCCTTGCTCAACTTGAACTTAGCAGAAGTTCGCGGTGGTGACCAGGTGGTGGTCAAGGAAAATAACGAAACCAAGAATCCAGTCTACTTCGGTGGAGGAACTGCTGCATCTATCAAACGTACTCGTACACGTACGAGAGCCATGATGACAGCCATTTCTGATAAGATTCGAAGTGTTGACCAGGTTTTTGTAGTCGGTCATAAAAATCTAGATATGGATGCTTTGGGATCTGCTGTTGGTATGCAGTTGTTTGCAAGTAATATTATTGAGAACAGTTATGCTGTCTACGATGCAGACCAGATGCCAGCAGATATCGAACGTGCTATTCAGTTCTTGAAGAAGGAAGATGTCACGAAACTCTTATCTCTTACAGATGCGATGAAGTTAGTTACAAACCGTTCATTATTGATTCTGGTGGATCATTCCAAGACGGCTTTGACTTTGTCAAAAGATTTTTATGATTTGTTCACTCAAACTATTGTTATTGACCATCATAGACGTGATCAGGATTTCCCTGAGAATGCAGTCATCACCTATATTGAAAGTGGGGCAAGTAGTGCCAGTGAGCTGGTCACAGAATTGATTCAGTTCCAAAATTCTAAGAAAAATCGTTTGAGTCGTATGCAGGCCAGTGTTTTGATGGCTGGTATGATGCTGGATACCAAGAATTTCACCTCTCGCGTGACGAGTCGAACTTTTGATGTGGCTAGCTACCTTCGAACACGGGGAAGCGACAGCATCGCGATCCAGGAGATTGCTGCGACTGATTTTGAAGAATACCGTGAGGTAAATGAACTTATTTTACAAGGTCGTAAGCTAGGTTCAGATATCTTGATTGCCCAAGCTAAGGACTCAATGTCTTATGACACAGTTGTTATCAGTAAGGCTGCCGATGCTATGTTAGCTATGTCTGGTATTGAAGCCAGCTTCGTTCTAGCCAAAAATACACAAGGATTTATCTCAATCTCAGCTCGAAGTCGCAGTAAAATCAATGTTCAACGCATTATGGAAGAGTTGGGTGGCGGTGGTCACTTTAATCTAGCTGCTGCGCAAATCGAGAATATGAGTCTGTCAGAAGCAGGAGAAAAATTGACTCAACTTGTCTTGGATGAACAAAAGGAAAAGGAGAAAGAAGAATGAAAGTAATCTTTTTAGCAGATGTTAAAGGAAAAGGGAAGAAAGGCGAAATCAAGGAAGTACCAACTGGCTACGCTCAAAACTTCCTGATTAAAAAGAATTTGGCCAAGGAAGCGACTGCTCAAGCAGTGGGTGAGTTGCGTGGAAAACAAAAATCTGAAGAAAAAGCTCATGCAGAGATGATTGCTGAAGCAAAAGCCATCAAGGCTAAGCTTGAAGCAGAGGAGACTGTTGTAGAGTTTGTTGAAAAGGTTGGACCAGATGGCCGTACATTTGGCTCAATCACCAATAAGAAGATTGCAGAAGAATTGCAAAAACAATTTGGTATTAAGATTGACAAACGCAATATTCAAGTGCAAGCACCAATTCGAGCAGTAGGTTTGATTGATGTACCAGTGAAGATCTATCAAGATGTTACAAGTGTCATCAATCTTCGTGTAAAAGAAGGTTAAGTTTACAACTTCTTGACAAGATTGTAAAAGGAAGGAAAGTCGGATGGCAGAAGTAGAGGAACTGCGAGTTCAACCTCAGGATATTTTAGCAGAACAATCTGTTCTGGGGGCTATTTTTATAGATGAGAGTAAGCTCGTTTTTGTCCGAGAATACATTGATTCTCGCGACTTCTTTAAGTATGCTCATCGGTTGATTTTCCAAGCGATGGTAGACTTGTCGGATCGTGGAGAAGCGATTGATGCGACAACAGTTCGGACGATTTTGGATAGCCAAGGCGATCTGCAAAATATTGGTGGATTGTCCTATCTTGTTGAAATTGTCAACTCAGTACCAACTTCAGCTAATGCGGAGTATTATGCTAAAATTGTTGCCGAAAAGGCTATGCTTCGTCGCTTGATTTCCAAGTTGACAGAGTCTGTCAACCAAGCCTATGAAGCTTCTAAGCCTGCAGATGAAATCATTGCTCAGGCTGAAAAGGGACTCATTGATGTTAGCGAAAACGCCAATCGTAGTGGGTTCAAGAACATCCGAGATATTCTAAACATCAACTTTGGGAACCTAGAAGTTCGGTCACAACAAACAACGGATATCACAGGTATTGCTACAGGCTATCGTGATTTGGACCATATGACGACAGGTCTCCACGAGGAGGAGCTGATTATCCTAGCGGCGCGTCCAGCGGTTGGTAAGACGGCCTTTGCTTTGAACATTGCTCAGAACATCGGGACTAAGTTGGACAAGACGGTTGCTATCTTTTCGCTGGAAATGGGTGCGGAAAGTCTAGTAGACCGTATGTTGGCTGCTGAAGGTTTGGTGGAGTCCCATTCTATCCGTACAGGTCAATTGACTGATGAGGAATGGCAAAAATATACCATTGCTCAAGGGAACCTAGCCAACGCGAGTATCTATATCGATGATACACCAGGGATTCGGATCACGGAAATTCGCTCTCGCTCACGTAAACTGGCTCAAGAAACAGGCAATCTAGGCTTGATTTTGATCGACTACCTACAGCTTATTACAGGGACTGGTCGTGAGAACCGCCAACAAGAAGTCTCTGAAATTTCTCGTCAGTTAAAAATCCTAGCTAAAGAGCTAAAGGTTCCAGTCATTGCTCTTAGTCAGTTATCTCGTGGAGTGGAACAGCGTCAGGATAAGAGACCAGTCTTGTCTGATATTCGTGAATCGGGTTCTATCGAGCAGGATGCGGATATCGTAGCCTTTCTATACCGTGACGACTACTACGATCGTGCTGGTGAAGAAGAGGAAGAAATTCCAAATAACAAGGTTGAGGTTATCATCGAGAAAAACCGTAGTGGAGCTCGTGGAACGGTGGAATTGATTTTCCAAAAAGAATACAATAAATTTTCAAGTATCTCAAAGAGGGAGGCATAAGATGTCAGATGCATTTACAGATGTAGCCAAGATGAAAAAAATCAAAGAAGAGATCAAGGCACATGAGGGACAAGTCGTTGAAATGACTTTGGAGAATGGCCGTAAGCGCCAAAAAAATAGGTTGGGTAAGCTAATTGAGGTGTATCCATCTCTATTTATCGTTGAATTTGGGGATGTTGAAGGAGACAAACAAGCCAATGTCTACGTTGAATCCTTCACCTACTCAGATATCTTGACAGAAAAGAACTTGATTCGCTATCTAGACTAAGAATCCTAAAATGAAGTGAGCTTTGCTCACTTTTTTCTTTTTCTCCCGAATAGTATAAACGAGGGAAACCTCGGAAATTTATATTATTAAGGAGAATGAATGACGTTTTTAAAATCAGGAGTTAAGAAGAGTAGATGTACTCAGTTGAGTGTAGGGCTGGCTACTTTGTTCGTTACGAGTACCTTTTTGTTTGGTGGGGAATCGGTTCAAGCCGACAGTGTAGCGCGTGGAGATGATTATCCGCTTCACTACAAAAATGGTAGTGTCGAAATCGATCAGTGGCGGATGTATTCTCGCCAGTGTACCTCTTTTGCGGCCTTTCGTTTGAGTAGTGTAAATGGCTTTGAGATTCCTCCTGCCTATGGAAATGCAAATGAATGGGGACATCGTGCAAGGCGAGAAGGCTACCGTGTGGATACTAAGCCAGAAGTTGGGGCTATTGCTTGGTCGACAGAAGGTTATTATGGGCACGTGGCCTGGGTATCAAATGTATCAGGGGATACGATTGAAATCGAAGAGTATAACTATGGGGTTCGAGAAAAGTATAACCGTCGAAAAGTCAAGGCTAGTTCGATGACAGGTTTTATTCACTTCAGGGATTTATCCGCTAACCATAGTGTGAGTGAGGTTTCTCGTAACTCAGAGCTTCCGTCCAGCGGGACAATAGTATTTACAGGGAAATCGCCGATTATGGACCAACCGTCAAGTACAGGACAAGTTATTGACTACTATTATGCTGGTGAGAGTGTAAGCTATGACCAGGTTATTGAAAAGGACGGTTATAAGTGGCTCGGTTATTTGTCTTATAGCGGTTATAGAAGATATGTGCAGTATGAAGAGTTAATCAATACAGTGAAAGGCTGGAAAAAAGAAGGAGGGAGTTGGTATTACCGAGAGAATGGTAAGCTAGCGACAGGATGGAAAAAAGTTAATGGCAATTGGTATCATTTAAAAGAAAATGGGGCCATGTCAACTGGCTGGATTAAGGATGACTCTCACTGGTATTATCTAAAGGCTTCGGGTGAGATGCAGACGGGATGGGTTAAAGACAAGGGAACCTGGTATTACTTAGAGGAATCTGGTCGGATGAAAGCTAGTCAATGGTTCCAAGTCTCGGGTAAACATTACTATGTCGATGCTTCGGGAGCCTTAGCTGTTAATACGATTATTGATGGCTACAGACTAGACAGTGATGGGGTAAGAATAGGAAGTGTTTCTTAAACATTATACAAGCTTTCTTCTTGTTGATAAAATTTTAAAAGCTATAACAAACTAGTTGACGTTCGTTAAGGGATATAATATAATAACATCGAAAACTAAAAAGGGGCATTATCTAATGGACAAGAAGAAAGTTATTTTAACAAGTTTAGCAAGTGCAGCTGTATTGGGTGCTAGTGTACTCGTTTCACAGTCTTCAGTAGTTAAGGCAGATGAAGGGAAAGCAGAAGAGCAGGCAGTTGTTCCTGCACAACCACAAGCTGGAACAGAAGGGGAGAGCGGTGCTCAAACTGAAAAGGGATCAGAAAACGCTAGTCCAGCTAATCCTGGTGCGACAAATCCAGCTAAGATGACCAAAGAAGAGTTGATGAAGGCTTTGGATGAACTTGAGGAACAGGCTATTAGTGATATTGAGGATAAGGAAGCAATTGAGGACAAAGAGGCTGCAACTGAAGCTGTGAAGGAATATATCGGTAAGATGTATATTTCAGACACTCTTGAGTCTGGAGAGCTCAGCCTAGATAATATCATCGCTGAATTGCCAGAAGGTGCAGAAGATAAGGCTGTGGTAACAGGTCCTGAAGCTCAAACTAATAAAAAATTATCTACTGAGGAGAAGGCTCTACTAGACCAGGCTGAAAAAGATGCTAAAGAACAAGTTTCTCAAGCGACGGATGCTCTGGTTCAAGCCCTAGAATCTCTTGAAAATGCTGTAATTGAAGATATTAAAAAAGACGCTTCAATCACCGATAAAGAAACGGCCATCAAAGAAGCCAAAGAAGAGATCGGTAAAGAAGACCTTTTGAAGGCTATCGCAGATGAGGATTTGGAGATTGGTGATGTTATTGTAGACTGGCCAGCAGATACGAGCGAGCACAAAACAGTAGTTGAACCTGTATCAGAATTCACAGATGAAGACCAAGCTAAGTTAGACGAAGCTGATAAAGAGGCTCAGGTTGATGCAGCTAAAGTTCGCTCAGATTTAATCGCTACCTTAGAAAAAATTGAAAAAGAGACAATCGACGAC
>NZ_JUNW01000043.1:0-46771 GCF_001075675.1 Streptococcus oralis | reverse complement strand
TGTCCAACCATCTGTCAATGAATCATCGTGTGTGCTATTGGCCACACCATCTCCTACTGTAACGACATCAGTCCAAGTTTTACCGTCTTGGCTGACTTGAATCTTACCATCACGAAGATAGTTTTGAGTTCCGTCTTGGATGTAGGCTCTAATCTTCTTGATAGTGCGTTCGCTGCCAAGTTTCAAGGTCACATGACCATCTTTACGAGCATAGTCTGAAAACTCAACGAAGTTGTTGTAAACACCGTCAAACAATTGATCTAGGTTGTTTAGTTTACGAACATCATTGCTTCCGTATGTTGGATGAATGCCCATAGTTGTAGATTCTAGTTTGGTTGGTTGTACTTCTTTGGTTGTCACAAGGAGAGAAGTGGCTGTCACAGCTTGTTCCTGATCTGTTTTATTGACCAGACGCACATAACGTACTAAATGGCTTGCTGCAGATCTATCAGTCAACTGGCTAGCTGGCAACCATTCTTGCGCATTTGCAGAGTACTCAAGGCTAAGAGCTGGGTTGGCTTGGCCTTGGAGCTGGATGCTCTTGACCTGATGGATACGGTCAAGTTTCATACCTAGATAGCTATTTGCAGGAAGTTTGGTTCCAGCTGGAATTTGAAGCTCGTAACTACCCAAGCTATCCACTACCGGAGTTTCCTTCAAGGCATCAACGTTGGTGTCCGTTAACTCACTGTTTCCAGAGCGTGTCTCAACAGAGAAGTCCTGGATACGCCACCAGAGGTCGAGGGCCTTGGTATTGCGTACTCGGATGTAACGAGCATTGATTGCTCTAGTCACTTCCTTGGTTTGCTCACCTGACAAGCGATCGAGTTCCTGCCAAGTAGTACCGTCTGTAGAATACTCAAGCAAACCTGCTGCAAGTTTATCACCTGTTCCTTGACGAAGACGAACTTTAGTGACTGACTTGACTTCACCGAGGTCAAGTTGTGCCCAAGCATCTACTGGTGTCGTATTGCTACCGTCAGCATTTGCCATCATGGCTTCTGTATTGTCCTTGCCATCAGTGATTTGACGGGCTGAGGTATTTAGTTTGTAAACTAAGTTTGAGCTTAGACTAACTGTCGTTGCTTGTTGGCTACGAGCTTTTTCAACTGGACGGTTGACTGCAATTTCCTGAACTGCAAACCAAGTGTTCTCGCGGTCTGCTGTCGCAATCATGCGAACTGCCTTGGCCTTGATATTGAGATTTTCAAACTTAAGAAGGGATTCATTTCCGACATAGCTTGGCTCTTTCAAGGTTACCCAGTTATCATTTTCATCTTGATACTGCACTTCTGCCTTACTAAAGGTATCACGTGGATTTGCCTGCGTTCCCATAACAAAGGTCAAGGTTTGAATCGCTACTGGTTTGTTGAACTTCATACCAATATAATCACCTGTCTTGATGCTATTTGGTGATTTAATAATCGCATGAGTTGCCAAATCGCCATCCGTTACTTCTGCTAAACCACCTTCTACACCTGTTCGATTGGTGATAAAGGTACTGATGATTTGGTCTGGATGCAAGACTTTTTGAACTTCAGACGCTAGAACTTCTTTCAAGGATAGGATAAATGGACGAATATGTTGAACACCCAATTCAGCTTTTTCCATATGGTCTACATAATGGAAGGTGTGAGTTTGAGACTGTTCGTACAATTTCAAACCTTTATAGTAGCTATCCCAAAGTTTGGCTGCATCGTTTGTAGCCATGGCTTCAGTTCCTGTAAGGAAGGCATCGAGAGCATTCATTTGATCGATTGCATTATCCAACCAATAGTGGATTTGGGCAACCATTTTTTTATCGCCTGATGCTTTATAGAGTTCGGCTGCTTCTTTAATCTTGGCAAATTCAGCTCGCAAGGCTGCACGTTCTGCAGTCACATCCTGACCTGCTTTGAGCTTGGTCATGAAGTCTGTTAATTTTGGAGCCAAGTCTACCGATTCTTCTAGTTTGACGACACGATTATCCATGTTTTGGTTGATCATGTGCTTACCAAGTTCGCGGAAGGCTGCTGATACCTTGCTATCTTCAAAATGACCATTTTCTACAAAGTTGAAGGCAATATCATTGATTTTCTTAGCTTCTTCTTCTGATTTCCACTGTTTCCATGAGTATTGAGCTCCTGCAAAGAGGGCAATCTTAGATGGTTCAGACTGTTGCATTGGGTTCAACATGATACCAGATAGCAAGCTTGGATCCACATTTGGATGAAGGAATTTCTCACCACCACCTAGAATCAAGTGCTGTTTAGAGTTATCTGTTACAGGCCAGTTAATCCAAAGTGAAACTGGGCGATAGGTCTTTCCACCTGCGGATAGATTGTTCTTGAGAGTTGAAAGGAAGCTTTCAGAGGCTTCACCCCAAATCTTACCACCCGTCAAGGTCATGGTTGTTGATCTTGGGAGATTTTCATTGAGGGATTTCAACTCATCCTCACGTCCATTACCCCAATACTGTCCAGGAACAAAGATCATTTCTTTGCGAAGACCACTGTAAGTTCCCTGCATCTCAGTCAACCACTTGGTCATATCTTGCATCAAGTGGTTATAGCTATTGTAGCCTCCGACTGGGCTTGGAGCATCATCTGCAAGGATACCAAATTCGCGGACACCCACTTTCATCAACTGGGTAAATTTAGCCTTGATGGTTGCCAAATCTTCTTGGTAATGCGCTTCATTGCCAAAGCGGATGCGGTTGTTCATGAATGGATGGATAGTCCAGACATAGCGTGTTTTACTTTGATTTCCGACGCGAGCTAGTTCACGGATTTCAGCTAGTTTTTCTTCTGGATAGAGTTCACGCCATTTCTTGTTGTGGTATGGATCGTCTTTTGGTGCAAAGAAGTATTGGTTCAATTTCAAATCGCCACCAAAACGCATGAGTTCTGCACGATCGGCATTCGACCATGGGTTTCCATAGTATCCTTCGATGAAACCACGGTTCTTGAGCTCTGCGTAATCTTCTACTGTTACATTGCGAAGGACTGGTACTTGGCTTTCCTTGAGCATGTGTTTCAAGGTTGTCAAACCATAGAAGACTGCATCAGTGTCTTTTCCAACGATGGAAATCGAATTATCCTTGATACTCAAGACATAGGCGTCAATCTTGTCAAAGAGACCTGCTGAAACATTGGACAAGTTTTGCTCTGCTTGTGAGCCTTGTCCATGCACTCCAAGATAGATATTGGTTGCGCCAGCGATTGCCGCCTTACCAGTTGTATAAGATACTTGATTGTCCTGCAAGACACTCTTCAAGCGATTGCGAGTATAGATATCGAGTTGATCGCCCATGACCAGATTGACTTGCTTGCGAAGGGCTGTGACTCCTTCTCCATAAGTCACTTTTTGTGGAGTTGGGAAGACCTTGTACTCTTTCTTGAGATAGTCTGCGCTCTTGCTGGCAGCTGCAATGCTATCTTCGCTAGCTGGTTTACTTGCAGTGAATTGATCTGCCAATTCAACTGTTCCATCACCGGTTTGGTCTACTTTTGGTTTTTCAGGTGTAGTTGGTTTTTCTGGTTGACTTGGTGCAGGCGTTTCTTGCTCTTCTTTCACAGGTTTTAATAGATGAACTTCAGCTGCACTTGCAAAACCACCAACGCCTTCCAATACTTTCAACTCAATCTTGTTGGTATGTACCGTCGCAAAGTTGACTGTTTTTTCTTGGGCGTTGTTGTCCCAGTTTCCTTCTGAAACCTTGACCATTTGGCCATCTTTTTGTGCGTAGATTTCGTAGCGTGTCACGACACCATTTCCACCACCTGGACGTGGGAGATACGTCAAGCCATTGACTTTTTCTGCTTCTTTCAAGGTCATAGTAAGGGTGTATGGCGCAGTGTCACCAGTCCATTTAGTATGCCAGAAGGTATTTGGATCATTGTCAAAGGCCTTTTCAACAGCGCCTTCAGTCGCGTTTCCTGGAAGTTGCTGACTGCTTGCGGTTGCTGTAATCTTATCATTTGAAATCAAACGAGGATTTACAAATGGTTTGTCTGACAACTCTGCACTATGCAAGATTCCTTTGAAACCACCGATGCTTTCAAGCGGTAGAACCAAGCTATTGTGGGCAAATCGAGGGTGGGCTGGATTTGCAATACGCTCAATCTTTTCACCATCCACATAGACTTCGGTTGATTGTGGTTTGGTCACGATAGAGATTTGATAACGTTTGTTCTTTTCAAGTTTTTTATTGAATTGGATATGGAACTGTTCAAACTGGTAAGCAAGATAGCCGTCTTTATCAGCTAGATAGATACGATTGTCCCCACTTGTTGAGAAGGTTTGTTCCCCGTCTCCAGTGACAGTTACATCAAACTTCAAGACGTGACTTGGACCAACATCACCAGCCAAGCCTTCGATACTGCTGTCTTTCTCAAAAGCCAATCCCTGTTCGCTTGTCTTCACTTTCTTACTTGCATAGTTCTTGACTGTTTCAGAATTGATGGTAAACAAGTCGCTTTGATCAATCTCTTTATCAGGATTTGACTGTGGCGCATAAGGACTCGTTGGTAGGGTGCGTTCTGCAAAGGTCGCAGCTGCGCGGTCAGATCCCCAGGTGCGTTCTGCAGTGGTTTGCATGCTCTTGAAGAAGCGTTTGAAGATGTCATAAGAGGTCAAACCGGTTTCATGAAGGTCGATATTATCATTCCAAACTGCGTGACCACCACCAAGGATACTTGGATGAGAAGCTGGTAGAAGCGGACCTCCACCTGTTCTAAAATCATTTGGTGTCCAGCTATTGTACTGACGTTCGTAGTTAGCATAGTCCCCGTAGGCTGCTTGACTATTGCTTCCACTTGGGACACTATAGGTCGGTACATCCGTGATATTGATAATCTTAGCTCCCTGAGCAATGGCTTCATTTGGTCGTTGCCATCCGATACTCCAGATATCAACCTCTACTCCGTTCCAATCAACAGGAGTGTTCCCACGTTTCGCACTGAGTGAGCCCCAGATACGAGGGGTATAGCCTTTTCCTTTAATGTATTTGATAAGGTCATTGACATAGCGACGATAACTTTCTCTGCTGCCATAGTATTCATCCGTTCCGATATGAACAGTGGATACCCCATGAAGTGGTGCATCTGGACCATCGAGGAGTTTGTCATAGACGGATTTGACAAAAGCCAGCGTTTCATCGTATTTTTTATCTAGGTCCAGCATGGCTACGCGCTCGACATTGTGCTTGCCTGCATAATCGCTCAAACTACCTTGATACATGAGGTCTGGACGAACTTTGACAAATGATAGTGCATGACCTGGTGTATCAATTTCTGGCACTAGGTTGATATGCAAGGCCTTGGCAAGTTTAATCAGATTTTGCATTTCTTCCTTGGTATAGTGCTCATCTGATGTCAATTTTTGACCATTCGTACCGACAATATCGGTCTCCAAACGGAAACCAGTCTTGGCATGTTCAAGGACATACTTGAGTTGTTCTTCTGGACTTAAATTCTTACCTGCCAAGTGTTCCTTAAGGAAGATATAGTTATCGTTGAGGTGTAACTGCAAGTCGTTCATCTTGTAGTAAGCCATGTTGAGCATGATGTCTACAAGGGTGTCATAAGGGATAAATTTACGACCTGTATCCAGCATAAAGCCACGGTGGCTGAAACTTGGGAAATCACGAATTTCGCCATTTTGTAGGTCTGTTTCTCCCATTTGAAGAAGAGTACGAGTGGCGTAGAAGGCTCCTGTGTTTGTGGCAGCTTCAATGGTAATCACATCATTTTGGATAGTGATACCGTACCCTTCTTTACCATAACCCTTGTTTTCAACTTTTTTAAATTCGATTCGTTTTTGAGCCTGCTTGTCACCTGTTGCTAGTTCCAATCCACGGCTGGCAAGGTCTGACTGATAGAAGGTTGCAGCCTGATCAAAGCCAGAATCACCCGTCGCAAGGACTGTATCTGAAGTGATAGAAGATTGGCCTTCTTTCCCATACCATTGTTGAACAGCTGGTGCTACTTTTGGTTTCACACCCACACCTTCGTCCTGATGTAAGCCCTTGATGACTACTTCAAACTCTTTTGTAAAGGTATGACTGTCTCTGATTTGTTGGACCATGACCTTGACGCGTTGATCTGTCAGAGGTTTATGGATGTGATTTTGAAGGTCAATTACACCTTGTTTATTGCTTCCGATGAGACTGACTTTTCCTGGTAAAGTTGGTAAGACAAGAGACTGTCCATCTTCTGCTACTGTTAGTTCGGTTACTTGGCGGATATCCGTTACCCTACTATGGTCCGGAACGTTTGAATAAGCTCGAATTTCTTGGATGCCAACGTTTCTCCAACCCATTGTGCCCGCTTGATAGTCGTTAATTTCTAACTTAAGATATTTAGCTTGAATACTTTCAGCTAGGTCAACTTTCTCATCTAAAACAGGTTCTCCAGTCTTGGTATGAGCGAGTTTCCATTGTTTTTCTCCATTAGCGCCCACGTCTTCTTGACCTGCATAGTAGAGACTCCAAGATTTGATATTAGGGTCATTTTGCCCATTACGAAGACGACGATCCCAGTCAATTTCTACATGTTTGATCAAGGTAGTCTTTGGCAGAGTTAGTTCAAAAGTTGGTTTTGGTACATCTTTGTCTGTAGCCCAACGAGTATTGTCATCTCCATCGATAGCTTTATCCGCAGTAAAGTTGGTACCAGTCTCATGGTTGCTCGCCTGAGCAGTAGCACCTTCGAGATGGTTGACATCTTCTCTATCTTCAATTTGCTTTTCAGCTGGTTTTGCTGCTGGCGTAGCAGTTTCAGCTGGTTTATTGTCTGCCTTTGGTGTTTCAACCGGTTTCGGCGTTTCAACTGGCTTGGGACTTGCAGGACTTGTCTCTGGTTTTGTCTCTTCACTTGCTGCAGGATTAGTTCCCTCATCAGTCGCTGGAGTTTCTTCATGACTTGCTTCTGTTGCAGCTTCTGCATCTGCCTTTTCAAGCGCAGCGGCTAAATCATCTGGTAACTTATCCAGTGCTTGAACATGGGTGATGCTTCCCTCTGTTTCTGAAGGCGCTGCTGTTTCTGCTGCCTGAACCATATTGGCGCCAAAGATACTAGCACCAATCATCACGGAGGCTGCACCGATTGCAAATTTTCTTATACTAAAGTGACAGCGTTTCTCAAAAAAATGTCTATCCATCTTTCTCCTATTCCTTTCATCCGCATACATGAGTAAGCGGTATCATTTCTCCTTTGGAAAAAGGAGAGAACCTAGAGGTCCTCTCCGGCTGTTTGATCCTATTTGATTCGAGATCTTTTGGACTTCTAAAACCAAATCTGTTTAGTCTTCTTTTCGTTTTGTCGTAAGAACCGCAGCAGATAAAGCGATGCTCACACTTGCTAAGAAGAGGGCTGCTTCTGAAGCATGTTCTCCTGTGGCAGGAAGTTTCTCTTCTTTATCTTCCAGAGCTTTGGTCTCAGCTACTGGACTTGGAGTGAGCAGGTACTCAGGTTTTTCAACTGTTGGAGCTGCTTGATCTCCAGCTGTAGCCAATACACCTGTGTAAGCTGGTTTTTCATTTACCAAGGCCTCAACTGCATTGACGCCACCTCTATACTCTGGAACTTCATTTGCAGCTGCTAGAACTGCATTGGCTCCACCTTTGTATTCTGGCAATTCGTTTACCAAGGCTTGAACTGCATTGACGCCACCCTTGAACTCAGGTAGGTCATGAACAGCCGCTTCTGCCGCATTGACATCGCCCTTAAACTCAGGTAGGTCATGAACAGCCGCTTCTTCTCCAGCTGTTCCATAAGGGCCTGTATATTCAGGAACTTCAAGAACAGGAGGTTGCTCTTCACCCTTGCTACTTGTAGGAGCGTCTGGTTTAGCAGCCTTATCTTGTAATTGGTTGAGATAGTCTGCGAAGTACTCGACCATTCTTTCCGTCAAGAGATGGTTATCCGTCGCATATTTCATACTCGCCTGAACTCCAGCCACTTCCTCTTGATTTTCTTTGTCTGTCAATTTCTGAGCCTTGGCTAAAGCTGCTTCATAGCCTGACAAGTCAAGAGGTGTTTCTGCTACTTGTGGACGAGTAAAGATGAGTTCCGCTGCAGATTGGTATTTATCTCCACCATCTCCGTATGTCTTGGTACCAGTAAGGACAATTTTCTTAGCCTTGATTGTCTTACCAAAGTCAATATCTTTTGGTTTGTTGTTATTTGGCCAATCTGTTACGGTGAAGGTGTGTTCCTTACCAGACTCATCTGTGACAACCAGTTTCACATCTCGCAAGTTTCCATTCGAATCGGATGCACGTGGAACATAGCGAAGTCCTGTGATTTCAGTAGGTTCTTTCAAGACCATTGTTGCAGGCTTGCCTACATCTCCACCATTCCAAGATGTATGCCATAGGCTAGATACATTGCCATCAAAGGCATTCTCTAGGCCTTCACCTGGTTGGGCAGGCGCATCCAAACTTTCAAAGTCTTCTGCTACCAAGGCTGTTTTTTTCTGAACCAAAGCATTCTTCAAGGCTTCAATCTTGGCAATCTCTGCACGCGCTTCTTCAACACTGATATCATCATCGGCCTGACTGAGGTTAAAGACCGCCTCTTTCAAAGCATCCATAGACTCTTTGGTGTAGTTGGTCATGGCAACAGTTGGCAAGTAGTTCTTCAGTGCATTTTCTGTCAGCATCTTACCTGTTAGGGTAATTTCCTCGATGTGAAGATTATCCATCATGAAATCGTTATAACCACGGAAGTTGGCATTTCCTCCAGAATCACCACGAGTATTGCTTGCATTTCCAGTTGAGTAGATACCTACCCAAGTATCGCCTGTTTCTGCACCTGTCACAAGGAAAGTTGCCTTCTTGGCTTTCTTAGAATCCGTCCAAGTATTTGGCAATTCATGCATTTCCAAGTTGCTTGCTTGACTACCACGACGACCTGACTGGAATTCTCCCTTACCAACTACAAAGGCATAGGTATTGTCTGATCCTGCTTCGTATTCAAAGGTTACACGATAAGTCTTACCAGCTTCAAAGCGGAAGTTTTGCGGAATAGTTTGGTAAACCAAGTTACGACGGCTCACTAGCCCATTTGTCTTCAATGACCAATTCCCTTCGATAACATCATCGACTTTCTTACCGTTCCAACCACGCTGTGTATATGGATCGTGTTTTTCAGACAAGTGAGTGCGGTTATCTTCAACACCTTCGACACCACCTACTACAAATGGGAAGATTCCTTGAGCTACATTTTCAAAGTCTTGTTTGAAGGTTCCTTGACCTGTATCATGCTTGTCTCCGTACATGCTTGAATTATTTTCAAAGGTACGAATTTCATCAAAGTAAGTTGCTTCATCACCAGCTTCGCGACTCAAAGTAAGAGTAACATTTGAGACATCTGATCCAGTTGTAAAGAAGGCATACATGTTTTGGAAATAACTTGTATTGTCAACTGTAGCATTGTCACGACGATTGTTATGAGCATATGCTTTGATATAGTTGAGAGCAAGTGACTTATTGGTATAAGTAGTCACTTCTTTTTCGCCAGTATTCACAGTGATACTTGCCTTAGCATTACTACGGTTATCGACACCTACATAAACAGCATACTTGGTATTTGGTTTCAAGCCAGTCAGTTTCTGAGTAAGGCTTACCTTGCTCTTATTGCCTTGGATACGAAGCATATCGTTTGCGCCTTGAGACTTAACGATTTCTGCCTTAGATGCATCTCCTGAAATAGTCCAGTGTTTCAAGGTTCCACTGTTAAATCCTTGGTCATAGATATGCATACCTTCGCTCCATGACATTTCAGGATTGGTTTGTTTTGAACGGTAAAGAACGTATGGTTGATTTGCTAGAAGGTCTAGGGTAATCTTGCCATCTGTTACAGTTAGTTCTTGTTCTTCTGTCTTACCTTGGTCAGTTAGCTTGTAAAGGTAAACCTTGCTATTTGCCCAATCGCTCGGAAGGGTCCAAGTTGTTGCACCGGCCTGCGTATTGAAGTAGTACATTTTTTCCTTATCAGTAGGAAGTTTCTTACCATTTGCATCCCAGTTCCAAGGAGTCAAGTAAGCTGAGCCATCTTGGATCACACGTCCATTGAGCGTTACTGTACGTTCGCGGTATTGCGGGCTATTGACATCATTTGACTTACGAGTCACAACAACCTTGTTACCTGCCCCATCGACTAGCTCAACCTTCATTTCTGGAGTCCATTTATAGGTGCTACCGTTATCGGTCATGGTAACTGGTGTACCATTTTCCCACTTGCTTACTGTGAAGTGTTGGAAGTACTTAGTCATGACGTCATGGGCAAAGAGGTTAGTCACGTAGCCATTGTAGTCACTTCTTCCTTGCCAGCCTTCAAAGTCTTTCATGCTGTAGCCACCTAGAAGTGGATAGTTGGCTGCACCACCATAACTTCTGTAGTCCCCAACCCAAGAATCTTTTTGGTGGTTGCGGATAAAGCGCGTGATAGCACTGTTGATACCTTTATTAGTGTAGCCACCATAGGTCAAGTCAGCTGCCCAGTGTTGGAAGGTAGAGTCGTATTCACCACCATGACCCCACTCGATCGCAAAGCGCCAGCCTTGTTTGTTAATTTCTTTAGCAAGAACGTGGGTAGCCCAGGCACCGTTATCACCTGATTGGCCATTGCCCCAAACGTCCACATAGATAAAGTCGAGACCATCACCAAGTTTTTTCTTCAAGTCTTCCCAGCGAGCCAAGCGTCCATGTGCTAGGTCATAAGCAGCATCAATGTTGATACCTTGATCTAGCCAGTTCCAACCATAGCTGTAGCTGCCATCTGGATTCTTACGAAGAATATTTTCATTAAAGTATTTAGACTCAGGATAAGTCTCAGAAGCGTTAACGTGGATACCTAGATGAGCTCCATATTTCTTCGCTTTTTCAATCAAAGCCTTGAAGTCTTCAACACCACCAATACGTTTACCAATATCAGCATAGTTCAAGTGACCAGAGTCGTGACCTTCACTACCATATCCTTTAAGGAGAACACCTTGTCCAAGACCATCTGTATGGAGATTGATCTTCTTGATACCATCTAGAGTCATGAGGAATGGGTTTTGTGCTTGAGAACCAAAGTTCATCGCGATACGATAAGCTGTGATATCCTTGACTTTTTCCCAACCTTGAGGGTTGTTCATGATGCTTCGGTAAGCAATGGCACCATCTTGCCAGTCAACTTTATTATCCGCATTGGCATCTTCAGTGATAACAACTTTAGCACTTGGAAGTTCCTTAGTGTACTCTGGGTATACAATCCCTTTATAAGCTTTTTCCCATTGCCATTCAGAACTTTGGATTCCCACATAGTTTGTATTTCCTACAGTTTGTTTGAAGGCTGTCAAACGAGTCCAGTCATTCGAACCACCACCGTAGCTGTTTTGAGAGTTACTCCAAACACCTGCAGCAAGCTTATCTGTAGAAACAAAACCATACATGTAGCCCTTAGCCAAATCTTTCATTGGATTGGTTACAGGAATATGTTCATCTCCACTGATATGAGTGTTGTTTGACATAGTTGCCCCGTCAAACTTAGCCCCAGTTTGGTCGCTTGAAACTGACACAAGTGAGTTTCCTAAGAAATTGATAGAGGAGAGAAGTTTTCTTTCATCATCAATCTTCTGACCTGGAGTAACTTGGTTGTGATTGACAATCTTGGTCACATCAAAATGTAATTGATTGTCCACAACTTGCAAGCGTACAGTCATATCTGCATTGATGAAGTTAGCATCATCACGAAGTTTCATCAAATACTCGGCAGTTGTGTCATTGATCTTCTTATAGGTGACTTCAGGTGTAATTTCGTGATTGTTTACCAAGATTTTCTTAAGTTGTTGAACTTGTCCTGGCAAAGTATGCCCATTCAAGGTGTATTCCTTCACACGAGGAAAGGCTTGGTCAATTACCGCTTTCAAAACTGCTGACTGGATAGTGTCATAAGATACTTTACTATCGTCAACAACCGGACCTGTTTCTTTCTGGGCAGGAGTATCATCTGCTTTTACACCTTCTTGATTGTCTGTTTTAACGCTGACAACCGTACGGTCATTGCTATAGGAGCCAGCTTTTAGGACGATTTTCTTCTCATTTTTGAGAGTTTCATTAACAGCTGCTGGCAAAGTGACCGTATCAAAAAGTTTCTCATCATTATTCGTTGCATTGAGTTGTCCATCTGACTTGAGGGTAATTGATAGGCGGTTAATTGATCCTGTCTCAGGCGCTGCTACACGGCCCCCCTTATACCAGGTGCTATCGGTTGGAGATTTATACTCCCAGAACCAGCCATCTTTGTCATAACCAACAAAAACATTGTTCTTGGTATCTTTAAATTTCAAGAAGACACCAAAGCGTGATTTGCCCTTTTCAGAATCATCTTTGAAGGTTAAATCAACCGTCGCATTTCCATTAGCATCAACTGTCAATCCTTGTTTTTCAAACAAGGCTGGTTTGCCATCATTGTCATTTTGGGCCGTTGAAGACAATTGATTGTAGCGAACACCCTTTTCTTCACGAATAGTGACGGTTCCTTGTTGCTCTTTATTCACTACTGTTTGCCATTCAGGAGTTACTGTCTTAGGCGTTTCAGGTTTAGCAGCTGCAGGTTTATCCTCTTTTGGTTTTTCTTCAGCCGGTTTCTCTTTCTCTTCCAAGTCTGCTGGTTTCACACTTGAAATTCCCTGCATGTGGTCTTGGATCCATTTTAGTTGAGCTGGTGAGAAGAGAATGCCGCCGCTCCGTTTTCCAACTACACCATTTTGGTGCACACCGACCAGTTTTCCTTCTGTATCAAAGATACCGCCACCACTAGCGCCCGGTTTTCCTCCTTGGTAACCAATCCCTTGGACACCTTCTCCGTATGGTTCCGCAAAATCAACTGTAGTATTGACAATCGGATTCAATTTCCCTTCTGGATAACCAAAGACATGGAGCTTATCTCCGATTTTCTTAACTACTGGCTTTTTGGTTACTTCAACAGGCGTATTTTCTAGAACTGTACGTAATCTCACTAGGGCCAAATCATTTTTGAAGCCCTTCAGGTAGCCTTCACGATCCCAATGAATGATATCTTTCTTACTAAACTTGACATCTGGCAATCCTGGATAAGAGATGCTATAGATATCTCCATCCCCTTGGTCATTATCCACAACCTTACGGATATTGCCGTCTTGGCTGTCTTTGATAAAGTTATGAGAAACCGTCAAGACAAGGTCTTTAGCAACGACAATACCGCTGCCTTCTCCTGATGGCGTCTTGATTTTAACAGTTGCGCCGTAGTTTAATTCCCCGTTAGTCGTTTTAGCTACATCTTCTGGAACAAGTTTCCCTGTATCTTGGGCCAATTGATCCTTTTCAACTTCACGCCCATTGTCTTCAGCTTTCTCCAACTTATCTTCTAATTCTTTTGGCAGATTGCTTGGCTTTTCAGACTTTTCTTTTTCTTGAGCCAATAACTCTTCTTCTGTTTGAGGGCCTTCAGTAGTTTCAGCTGAACCAGGATTCTGAGCGGCAGCTTCCTTGTCAAAATCGTGCCCCTCATCACTAGCCTTCTTATCCAAATCAGCCAGTTCACTCGGCAAATTATCTGTTGAACCAACTCTTGCTTGATCAGCCAATACTGGGCTAGCTGCGAAGAAAGTCGCTCCAATCATCACCGAAGCTACTCCAAGCGTAAACTTACGAATACTGAACTTACAGCGTTTTTCAAAAAATCGTTTATCCATGAACTCCTAAATCCTTTCATTTTCCAGTAAGCGTTTACATTTCTTTTTTAAAAAATACTCCTTTCTCTGAAAGTGCTATGCTTAACTGTTATAAATTAAAAATAATTGTACTTTTAATATAACAAATAAAAGGGCAGAAAGCAATAGGAAATAGGTAAAATTCACTAAAATTTTCTCTTTTCTGAAAAATCCTATCTCTAATCATTCAGGGACTTATACCAAGATAAAAAAGGACTTAACCATCATGTCGATGGCTAAATCCTTTACTTTTTTAAAGTTATTTCACATGGTTTGCAAGTTCTTCTTGAGCCTTTTTATTTGACTCTTCTTTTTCTTTCAACCATTTCTCTTGAGCTTTTTGGTATTCGTCTGTTGTCACGGCTTTATCTTGTACTTCTAGATATTTGTACAAAAGGGCTTCACTCATACCCTTGTTACCAGAGTATGCAAATGGAAGTGTAAATGGTACCATCTTAGACAACATTGGACGACCAGTTTGAGAAGTTGTTGGAATGAGCAAGGCACTGTCTGTCAACCAAGCTTGGGCAGCAGCATATTTCTCATAACGTTTTGAAACATCAGTAGTTTCTTCACCAGCTTCCACAACCATTTTTTCGTAGTCTTCTAAACCAACTTGCTTAGCTGCAGCGTTGTTTGTCCCTGAATCAAACCCTAGATATGTTTTCGTATTTTCTCCTACAGAAGGCTTGATAATATCAAGATAAGTAGATGGATCAATATAGTCTGGAGACCAACCCAAGTTATCTGAGATATCCCAGTCTTCTCCAGCCGCAGTTTCAGCGAAGTAGGTAATGTTTTGAACATCATCTTTTTGGAGCTGTTGGATGTCGATAACCACATTATCTGATCCTAGATTTTCTTCAACTGACTGTTTAAAAGATTGAACACGTTGAACTTTTGTTGTATTGGTTTGGTCTACAGGCATATCCAAGTGGATTGGGAATTTCACACCTTCCGCTTGAAGGGCCGCCTTAGCTTTAGCGAATTCTGCTTTGGCTTTATCAGGACTGTAGAGTCCATCTTGGGCATCATCCAAGTTTACGTTACTCCACTCATCTCCATAGGTCACCAATTTTTCTTTAACTAATTCCCCAAAGTTTTTCCCATCTGCCTGTACAAATGTAGGAGGAACAAATAAGTTACGAAGCAGTTTAGTAGCCCCGCTTGCACCATTTACTTGAGAAGCGTAGGCTGTTCTATCAAAACCAAATGCAATAGCTTGACGGAAGTCCTTATTCAAAAGGGCCTTCTTGGTTGATGTTTTTTCCTCATCTGTTGTCTTAGAAGTGTACTTATAAGACTGGCGATCGATATTCGTACCTACTAAATAAGTAGTAGAATCTTGTTGGGTATAAACGATATTGTCTTTGAATGTTTTTTCAGTCTCTGAGTAACTAGCACTTGTTGGGAAGAGACGAGCCATTGTAAAGCTACCGTCTTTGAAAGCTTCAGTTGGCTTATTAGTATCTTGACCATCCCAGAAGGATAATTTCACTTTATCAAGATGAACATTGTCTTTGTCCCAATAGTTTGGATTCTTTTCGAACTCGACTGATGATTTGGCTACGATTGATTTGAGTAAGAATGGTCCATTATAGAGAATACTGCTTGGGTCCGTACCTTTAGCAAAGTCATCCCCTTTAGAGTTCAAAAATTCTTCATTAACAGGAGCCAGAACACCCATTGTTGTCTTAGAATTCCAGAAACTTTCTGGCTTGTTCAATGTGTATTGAACGGTATAATCATCAAGAGCTTTGATTCCTACTTGAGAAAAATCTGTAATTTCTCCTTTGACGTAAGCATCCAATCCCTTGATAGATTCCTGAACCAGGTAAAGACCATCTGATTTCTTATCAGCAGCATACTTAAGACCAGTTACAAAGTCTTGAGCTTTAACTTCTGCATACTCCTCACCTTCAGATGTATACCATTTTGCATCCTTTCGGAGTGTATACGTGTAAGTCAATCCATCCTTAGATACAGACCAATCCTTAGCCATAGATGGTACAAAGTTACCGTAGCGGTCATTTTCAAGCAAGCCATCGATAACGTTGCTAGTAATATTTGCTGTAGCTGCCTTACCAGTTGTCAAATAGTTTAGGTTATCAGGATCCGTTTCGTAAATGTATGAGAATGTTTTCTCACCTTTAGCATTTGAACTTGATCCAGAGCAGGCTGCAAGAGTCGCAGCTGCCAATAACGTCACACCCGCAAGGGCAAGTAGTTTTGAACTTTTCATTGTTTTCTCCTTTAAAACTTTCACCCCATTATAGTCCCTTTTCAGAAACATGTCAATAAAATTTTCAGAATTTTTGAATTAATTTGGTAAATTCTGAAAAATAAGTTTTCTATTATAAAATTATGATTCTCTAATACTATATTTTTATATCTTAAACCAGCAAAACAAGGGTCGAAAATCAGATTTTTTATCATTTTTTTGCTATGATTAGATAGAAGAAAAGTTAAGGAGAAGACAATGATATTAATTACAGGTTCAAATGGTCAACTCGGTACCGAACTACGTTATTTACTAGATGAACGAAATGTGGACTATGTTGCAGTGGATGTGGCCGAAATGGATATCACTAATGCTGAAATGGTTGAGAAAGTCTTTGCCGAGGTTAATCCAACTCTGGTCTATCATTGTGCAGCTTATACTGCTGTTGATGCGTCAGAAGATGAGGGAAAAGAACTGGATTTTGCCATCAACGTAACTGGAACTGAAAATGTAGCCAAGGCCTCTGAGAAATACGGAGCTACTCTGGTCTATATCTCAACAGACTACGTCTTTGATGGGAAGAAACCAGTCGGACAAGAATGGGAAGTCGATGACCTACCTGATCCGCAGACAGAGTACGGACGTACCAAGCGAATGGGTGAGGAACTTGTTGAAAACCTTACGTCACAGTATTATATCATCCGCACTGCCTGGGTCTTTGGAAATTATGGCAAGAACTTTGTCTTTACAATGCAAAATCTTGCCAAAACCCATAAAACTCTCACTGTTGTCAACGACCAACACGGCCGCCCAACTTGGACACGTACCCTGGCTGAGTTTATGACCTACTTGACTGAAAATCAAAAAGCATTTGGCTACTACCACTTATCAAATGACGCAGCTGAAGACACCACTTGGTATGACTTCGCTGTCGAGATTCTTAAAGACAGTGATGTTGAAGTGATTCCGGTAGACTCCAGCAAGTTTCCTGCAAAGGCCAAACGTCCCCTCAATTCAACCATGAGTTTGGCCAAAGCGAAGGCGACAGGTTTCGTCATTCCAAGCTGGCAAGATGCCCTTAAAGAGTTTTATAAACAAGAAGTAAGAAAATAACAGATTACGACATACATAAAAAGCAAGAGAACTCAAAGTCTCTTGCTTTTTAGTATCTGATTAGTTAATTACTTGTTGCGTCTTGGCATAGTTAGCCTCGACGGCTTCTTTTTCAGATTTCCACCAGTCTTGGTTGTCTGTGTACCACTTGATGGTCTCTCTGAGACCTGCTTCAAAGTTGGTAAACTCTGGCTTCCACCCTAGTTCATCACGAAGTTTGCTAGCATCGATGGCATAGCGGAGGTCGTGACCAGCTCGATCTGTCACGTGGTCATAAGCATCAGCTGGCTGTCCCATTTCCTTGAGGATCAGCTCCAGCACTTCTTTATTGTTCTTCTCACCATCCGCACCAATCAAGTAGGTTTCACCGATTTGACCTTTAGTCAGAATCATCCAAACACCTGAAGAATGGTCATTGGTATGGATCCAGTCACGGACATTCTTACCTTCACCATAGAGTTTTGGCTTGATACCACTCAAGATATTGGTGATTTGGCGCGGAATGAACTTCTCGATATGCTGGTAAGGACCATAGTTGTTTGAACAGTTGGAAATAGTCGCTTTGACACCAAACGAGCGTACCCAAGCTTTGACAATCAAGTCTGAAGCCGCCTTGGTTGATGAGTAAGGAGAGCTGGGATTGTACTTGGTTTCAGCGGTAAATTTCTCACCTGGACCTTCTCCATGACCTGGCAGATCTTCACGCAAAGGCAGGTCCCCATAGACTTCGTCAGTTGACACATGGTGGAAACGAAGGTCGTATTTACGTGCTGCTTCCAAAAGAGTGTAGGTCCCGATGAAGTTGGTATGGATAAAGGGACTCGGATCATTGAGCGAGTTGTCATTGTGGCTTTCTGCCGCATAATGAACGATAGCATCCGCTTCAGCTGCCAGCTTGTCTACCAAGACTGCATCTGCAATATCTCCAACAACCAACTCAACACGGTCACCTAAAATTTCTTCAATATTGGCACGATTACCCGCATAAGTCAGCTTGTCCAGCACTGTCACATGGACATCTGGAAAGTTATTATAAACATAATGAACAAAGTTAGAACCGATAAAACCAGCCCCACCTGTCACGATGATATTTTTGTATTCAGTCATTTTTATTCCCTAATTTTTTACAAATCTTCTTTTCTTAGTGGTTTGACATCCTTTAGCAGTGGATGATGTTTATCTGCTTCCGAAACTTCTGCTTCTACTAGGTTTTCCCACTGGATTCCCAAAGCTGGGTCTGCATAGTTGACAAAAGCATATTTAGGCTTGAGTTCAAGTGCCCAGTAGTCATTGACCAGATAGCTATAAGAAACTGTATCCGAGAGTACTTGGAAACCATTGGCTACGCCACGAGGGACAAAGATTCCCTTACTTGCATCAATCTCGGTCTGATAAACATTTCCAAAAGTCTCACCTTCACGTAGGTCAACCCAAGAACCCAGAACCTTGCCACCATCTGCTACTGAGATATACTTGTCCCAAGGTTCAGCATGGAGACCTCGAAGAACATTTTTGCGAGAAAAGCTGACGTTGTTTTGCAGTTTTCCTTCAGCAAAGAAGCTTTCAGGAAAACCAAGCGGTAGCATCTTTTCTTTCTGAAAATTTTCCTTAAACCAGCCACGATTGTCACCATGAACCGGAATGTCAAACTCTAACAAACCTGGAATGGCATCAATCTTGTGCACTGCAAGTGTTTTGCCGAAAAAATTATCTGTCATCTAGATTTCTCCAATCAAACGAAGCAAGTATTGCCCGTATTCATTCTTCTTGAGAGGTTGCGCCAACTTCAGCACATCTTCGCGGCTGATATAACCCATTCGGTAGGCAATTTCTTCCAGATTGGCAACCTGAACATTTTGCATTCGTTGAACCGTTTCGATATATTGGGAAGCCTCTAACAAGCTCTCATGCGTCCCTGTATCCAACCAGGCAAAACCACGCCCCATAACTTCAACTGACAAATCCCCACGCTTCAAATAAGCATTGTTAACATCTGTGATTTCCAACTCGCCACGAGCACTTGGTTTGATCTGTTTGGCAATCTCCACAACGTCATTGTCATAGAAATAAAGACCGGTCACTGCATAGTTGGAGCGAGGATTCTCTGGTTTTTCTTCAATAGAAATGGCATTCATGTCTGTATCAAACTCGACCACACCAAAACGCTCTGGATCCTTCACTTGGTAGCCAAAAACAGTCGCACCCTTCTCTTTCTTGGCTGCCTTTTGAAGCATTTTGCTCAAACCAGGTCCATGATAGATATTATCGCCTAAAATCAAGGCAACACTATCGTCACCGATAAATTCTTCACCAATAAGAAAAGCCTGAGCAAGTCCGTCGGGACTAGGCTGTTCCGCATAGGAAAGCTTGATCCCAAATTCGGAACCATCCAAGAGCAGGTCCTTAAAACGGGGTAAATCCTGTGGTGTTGAGATGATCAAAATGTCCTTAATCCCTGCCAACATCAAGGTTGACAATGGATAGTAAATCATGGGTTTATCATAAACCGGCATCAGCTGTTTTGACGCAGCCCGAGTAAGTGGGTACAGGCGCGTTCCCGAACCACCTGCAAGAATAATACCTTTCATAATAGGCTTCCTTTCTAGCTAATTACCTATCCTATATTATATTTCATTTTGTCCCAAATTCCCTAAGGAATTTACTTCAATTTGGATAAGGCAGCTTTTAAATAGGCTCCGTCTCGAAGAGCAGCTCCAACTTTCCTAGCTTGTTCTGAAAGTTCCTTGTAGTCTTGAAGCGTCAAATCATCTAGTACTTTTTGGAGGTCGTGTAGAGAATCAACTGCTAGACCACACTGTTTATCCAGAACAAAATGTGCGAGAGCCGACTCTTTCCAGACTATTAGGGGAAAACCTGAAGCTAAGTAGAGAGAGGCCTTGTGCGAGTTGTTAAAGCGTAGATAGTTTCCATAAGAACCTTGGCAGGTTTCTGAGCTGTCTCCGTCCCATACCAAACCAAAACTACCTTCAAGAGCAGCTGGGAGGTCATCTGGCATAAAGGAACCAAAGTAGCTAGTGTTTTTCAATGCACGACTTTCATCGTAGCCCACCCCATACAAGTTATAGGCGGGCTGGTCTGGCAAGTTATAAAGATAACCTGACTTTGCAGGGTTCAAATTTCCAGCTACGATAATAGGCTGGTCTTTTTGGAGATTTGGTTTTTCAGCAAAGTTTGGAATCAGGTAGTCAAAAATTTCCAAGCTAACCATTTTATCTGCTGGCACTCCTTGACCTACCAGAACTTTCTTCATGATATCGTTATGAACGATAATGCCATCCACTGACATCAAAGCTTTCTTTTCTTGGAAGTAATTGCGCACTTTATGACGGAATTTCACTTCCGAACCTGCTGCATGACGCAAGGTTTCAATATCATGGATCAAAAGATAGAATTTTGCTCCTCTCTTTTGCGCATGCTTGATGAGTTGTGAGATGAAAAATGTATGGTGGATAATAGGGAACTGAATCACCAATTCATCTCCGGCTCCCAACTGATCAAACACAGACTTGGTCGCACGATTTTTGTGTTGTTGAGCTTTAAAGAAATTCATCTTATACCAATTCTCAACCTTGAGCTCCAAGCCCTCATAACCCTCTGAGATTAGAATAGCTTCCACGTCATTTCGTGCCTTACTCCCTGCATTCTTTTCGTGTGCATTATGCAGAAATGAATCTTTCAGATAATATTTCACCTTTTCTCCCCTTTATCCGTGATGTTCTTAGATACTCCCTAGTTCTTCTTCTACCACATCCAATGCACGTTCAACAGTCACGTGCATATCATAGTATTTATAATCTGCCAAGCGCCCACAGAAAATAACACGCCCATTTTTCTCAGCTTCTGCTAGATACTGCTCATAAATTGCATTGTTTTTGGCATCATTGATTGGATAGTAAGGTTCATCTCCTCTCTTCCAATCTGCTGGATATTCTCGAGTAATAACCGTCTTGTTCTGAGTCCCAAACTCAAAATGTTTGTGTTCGATGATACGCGTATAAGGAATATCACGTTCAGTATAGTTGGCTACAGCATTTCCTTGATAATTTTCTTGGTCCAGAATCTCATGCTCAAAACGGAGACTGCGATACTCAAGTTCACCAAACTTATAGTCAAAGAACTGATCAATCATCCCTGTGAAGACAATCTTAGTTGCTGAAGCCTCCAAGTTCTCCCGATCTGCAAAGAAATCTGTATTGAGCTCTACTTCGACTCCTTCCAACAACTTTTCGATGATGACATTGTAACCACCAATTGGAATCCCTTGGTAACGGTCGTTAAAATAATTATTGTCATAAGTCAATCGAACTGGTAAACGCTTGATGATAAAGGGTGGTAGTTCAGTAGCAGAACGCCCCCATTGCTTTTCGGTGTAACCCTTGATTAGCTTTTCATAGACATCCGTACCAATCAACTTAATGGCTTGTTCCTCTAAGTTTTTAGGCTCAACATCTTGCATGTGTGTCGTCTGCTCAGCAATCTTGTCCTTGACTTCTTGGGGTGTCTTTGTCCCCCACAAAGCATAGAAAGTATTCATGTTAAAAGGCAGATTGTAAAGATGTCCTTGATAGTTGGCAATAGGAGAATTGATGTAATTGTTAAACTCCGCAAACTGATTGACATAATCCCAGACCTTTTTATTAGATGTATGGAAGATGTGAGCTCCATACTTGTGGACATTGATTCCTTCAACAGATTGGCAATAGATATTCCCACCAATATGTTCTCGTTTATCAATCACCTTCACTTTCTTGCCACGTTTGTTAGCTTCGTAGGCAAAGATTGCACCTGACAAGCCAGCACCGACAATCAAATAATCGTACATAAAATCTCCTTATTTCTTTAAAACACTTTTTAGTTCTTGAAAATCCAAGACACGTAAGACCAAAACCAAGCCACCGTAGACTAGGAAGCCAAGGGCAGCATAAATCAAGACATTCACAACAGACGAGAAGTGCATGAAAGCTTGTGCAGAATACAGGGCACCGTACATCAGTAGTGCTGCTAGAAGTATTTTTAGCATGGATGGTAGAATCTTGACCTCTTTTAGATACGAACGTGTAAAGTAGAGTTGGATCAGCCAGACCAAACCTTCAGTCGCAACAGATACAATTGAAGCTCCAATATAGCCCAGAGGCGGGATCAAGAGGAGATTCAAGCCCACACTAAAAACAGCTGGAATAGTTGTTGATAGCATAAATTCACGATTCTTATTGTGAGGAATCAAGATTTGAATACCCATTATATTGGTCCAGCCAATAAAGAACATTCTAAAGACCATGATGGCAATCGCATAGCGAGCATCTTGGAAGTCTTGCCCCAGGAAAAAATTGACAAAATCTTTGTTAACAATTAAAATCCCCGCAATCATCGGGAAGATAACCAAGTTATACACTAAGAAAGACATTTCATGTAACTTGTTAACCGCCTTTTGATTACCTGATGAGAGGAGATTGGAGACTCGAGGCAACATAACACTACCAAGCGACGTTACCAAAGTCAACAAAATATTCAATAATTTCAAGGCTTGATCATAGATCCCGACATCCTTGGTCGAAGACAAGGCACCCAACATGGTGCGATCTAGCGTGATGTAGAGCGAAATGGCAATCTGTGGCAGAAACAAGAGAATGACTGGTTTGATATGCTCTTTGGCATAGGCTATATCCAGATGCGGCTTGCGAATGTGTTCCCGAGCAGGAAGCCACATACTCAACTGACCTAGTAGATCATAGGCAACCAAGAGGATGATATACAAGTACAAGTCAGATGGTTTCTTAACAAATAGGAATATCGATACAACACCTAGAAGTTTGACCATTGTGTTACGAGCTGTGATTTTTTTGAAATCTTCTAACCCTTGAAAAAGCCAAGAAATATCAAAACCACGAGACAGCAAACTAAAGCCAAGTATATAGGCAATTGGATTGTTCATCGACGGCACAAGCAAGCAGACAACTATATAAAGCGTAACCGCTAAACAGGTTGAAAGGACTTGTAAACTGTAAATGCCCCAGAAGGTTTTCTGAACATTGTTTCGATGTCCTGAAATCTCCTTGGTCCCATAATTGGCCACCCCAAGTGTCGCTAAGAGTATAAAGTAAGTTACTATTGAGTTGTAGTACCCATAGGAACCTAAGTCATTGGATGAGAAAACCCGAGTAATATAGGGTGTAGTAATTACTGGTAAAACGATTACTAACAGCTGATAAGAAAGATTATATAAATAATTTTTTAATACTTTCACAAGGAGTTCCTCGTTGTAGATTTCTTCGATTCAAATTCAATAACTGGCAAGGTTGCAAATAGAGTAAACATAAAAATATTATAAGACGGGCGAACCCAGAAGGCCTCAAACATACAGTTGACTGCTATTAAGGATAAGGCCGTCAATAGCAAATAATTCTTTTTGCGATAAAGTGACCAAGACCTAACTATGTATAACACGACCAATAATAGAACTGGAATCATCCCATAGGTAAAGAGCATCTGAACGTAGGAAGAGTCTACATAGTCGTAGCTCAAAACGGATTCTGTACGCCCCCCATAACCGACAAATGATATGCCCCGAATCCCAAACCACTGCACTGCATATTTTTTTAGTGCCTCATGTCCTAGGTGTAATCTCATACTAAAAAAATTGTTTAGAGCCACATACATTGGATGAGACCAGGTAAATTTAGAAGAGAGATAAATCATTACTGAAGACGCTATACCCGCCGATAAAGGAAGTAAAGCAAAAAGCCGTCGCTGTTTATCATTTCGGAAATAAAAGTACAGAAAAATGAGCGCCATTACAGTAATAGAAGCGGCATTAAGCCTCGCATCGCAATATCGAATAATGAAATAAGCCAGACCAAATCCTAAGGCAGTCCGTAAAATAATGAATTTCTTTCTAAAGATATACGATATAGCTGTATATAGATAAAAACAGTGAGAAGCAAAATCAGTTGGATAAATAAAGCCAAATGAATTTCGAACAACGAGTCCCGCAGATCGTGATTGGACAAATTGCAAGTTTGGAATAGCACCAATCACGGCCAAGAACACTATCAATACAATAAAAAACAAGGCTACAACAGAGTATATTTTAAGTACACTTTCCATCTCAGCCTTGTAAAGAAAGACAAGCAGAAACATATACATCAATGCATTAAGGTTCCCAGTCTTATAGTAAACCATGCCCCCAGCAAAAAGAAGAATTGGTGCAAAGATGAGATAGCTTATAGAGTAGTGATGAATATAAGCAAATCGCATAGCAAGTAACAGGACCGCAAAAAAAGGAACTACATTAGGAATATTAGGTAAAACAGGAGCTAACATAGACGTATTGATCATATCTATGGAGACAACCACTATTAAAACTGCTGCAATTAGCAATTTATCACGTTCTAACTTTAACATTTTCTTTTTCCTTTTCTTCTTTCATCCCTAACTCTTACTTAGGATTTTTTTAACTTTTTAAATTGATAATAGAGCCGCGGATACCTACTAATCAAAACATAGAGGATCCTACGTTTCTTGCTAACTCTAGCATTCTTCAAGACAAGAGGCAAATAGGGTCTCGTCTTCTCCTGAAGACGCTTAAACTCTGCTGGATTTCCATCCTGAATCATCGTAAAAATCAGAAGACTTCCTGTAAAGAAGCGTGAAATGATGGCTTCTTGGAGTTCTGAACTCTCAGGATAGGTTGCATTCACAACCTCTTTTAAATGATCAATTGCTTCGTAAAACTCGTATTGTTTTGGCGTGAAAGCCGAGGCAGTAATGCTACCAGGTCTATGGTAATAATGGTAAATTGGAAGATGGTACAAGGCCACGGATTGGGCTTGGTTGAGATGCTCACTGATAACATAGAGGTCTTCGTAGATGCGCCCCTTGGGGAAGGGAGCTTTCTCAAGAAGTTCTTTCCGATAGAGTTTCCCACAAGCAGAGACCGTTACAAGGTCTCCGTAGAGCATCTCAGTCAGAGCCTTTGCCTTGTCATAAACCTTAACTTGATCTAGATCAAGCTGATCCAAGTGGAAGTTCTGATAACGATGATAGTGAGCTGTTGGCTCTACTTTACCACTAACCATATCTGCTTGGGTACGACCTTGTAGCTCTGCTAGCAATTCCAAGGCGCAAGGTTCCAAATAGTCGTCTGGATCTAGGAAAGTAATCCAGTCACCCTTGGCTTTCAAGACCCCATAGTTCCGAGCATCAGACAAGCCACCGTTGACCTTGTGGTAGCTAGTCACCCAATCATATTGCTGGGCATACTGGTCACATAAGAGTCCTGAGCCATCACTCGAGCCGTCATCAATCAAGAGGACTTCCATATCCTTGTAGGTCTGATGTTCCAAACTCTCCATGGCATAATGAAGGTAGTCCTCCACATTGTAAACAGGCACAATTACCGAAATCATATTTTCTTTTCTTTCTCTTACTTAGTTTTACAGTTTAAATCTCAAATGAGCTTCTATCTGGAAGCAGTTGATCCATAGCCTTGATAAAGTCTGTCATCACCTGCTCCTCGTCTTGAATGTTAAATCCATCATTGATACACATAATTTGGTATCTACCAGAATTCAGTAATTTCCAAAAATCTGGTCCGGCATTATCCAAAGAAAAGAGTCCCCCCAACTTAGGATTTCCGATAGCGTATTGACCACTTGCAATCTGCCAATACTTAAAGAGCCAAACATTAGTATCAGAGGGACTTCTGAAGCGACTCGCTGAGGTCCCCTCCAAGACTGCTTTTTCCTTTTCCCATACCAAGTCCATCGTTGATTTTAATAGGGGGTAGGGTAAATGGCTTTCCCAGAAACCACAGATAAACTGACTATTTCTGTATAGTAGCGACTTAACGATACTTTTTAATCCCTGCTTTGGATCAAAGAATTGGCCATTCTTCAAAATTTCATTTCGACTGAAATAGCTAGTGACAATCTCCATGTCATTTATCTGAAAATTCCCCGTTCCATATCGCTCAGGAATAATCGGTGAAAGAGCCGTATTATATTTGGGTAAACCATCCTCTGAGAAAAAATCTGTCAGCTCGACTGGAGCTGTCAAATACATATCGTCATTAAAAAAAACAAAATGCTCTGAGAGACCAGGGATTCGATGGATGTTACTTTCGATAGGATTGGCAGAAAAAACTGGTAGGTAGTCATTACAGATAATCTCTGTATGATCTACCAACACCAATTTTTCACTATTTATATCTAACCAGCTTGGCTTTTGCTGGTCGGTCACGAGGTAGACCTTATTAACCCATGGTGCAAACTTTTCAACCCCTCTAAACCAGTATTTAAAAGTTCCCCAATCTCGGTAAGCCTTGACTGAATTCATACTCTGTTTAGAAGTATTAACCGAGCCATCATAGCTTGATTTTTTTTCTTGCCACACAGGATCATTCCCATCAACCCAAGTCACAACAAAATCTATTTTATTCATAACTAATCTTTTCTATCTGTTTTATACAACTCCGAAAAGTTCTTGATGTAACTCTCCAAAGAAAACAGCTCTTTTTGTCTCTGATATCCTACTCGCCCAAATTTTTCTCTTTTTTCAGAACTATCTAGTAAGAGAGAAATGGCATTAGAAAGTTCTTGAGGACGATTTGGTTTGACTAAGCAACCACATTTGTCATCTACTACCATTTCAGCTATTCCCCCATTGTTATAACCAACAACTGGTTTTGAACAAGCCATGGCTTCTAGGACTACTGTAGGTAGGGAATCAGGTTTTATACTTGGTAAGACAAAGATATCAAACATATTATAAAGTTCAGAAGTCTTATCGTAGTAATCAATACGATGAATTTGTGACACAACAGATGAAGAAGCTATTCTCTTATCTAGTTCTTCTAAGCGCCATTCTTCACCAGGAAAAACACCTCCAGCTAGGAAAGCCACCGCTTGCTCATTCTTTTCCAAAAGTGGCTCGACTGCTTCTATGAAATCATTTTGTCCTTTGATAGCATTGACCCGACCAATCATGCCAATCACAAGTGCATCTTGCGCAATGTCAAATTTTTCACGAATAGAAGACGCATCCATTGGATAATAGACAGCATTATCGACACCGTTATAAATCACTTCCACTTGGCTATCTTTGATAAAGGGAGACTGCTTGATATGATTAGCGACCGCTTGGGACACCGTCACAATCTTGTCTGCATATCGTCCCATGAGCATATTGATAAAGTCAGAAATAGCTTTGGGTTTGACGATAATCTCATGAACATGCCAAATCAAAGGCAGCTTGAGCTTGCGTTTCAAATAGATGCCCTCCAAAACAGCCGCTGTATTATTGTGAACCATATCTATACTGTGTTCTCGAGCATAGAGGGCGATTTGCTTAGCATAGAAATTATAAGAGCGAATATAGTCGGCAATGCCTTTGGGATTAAAATACTTCCTTCGTAAAATCGGATAATCCAACACACTAACCTGAGCCCCAACCTGACGCAAGGCCTCGACTAAAACACCATCATTTGGCAGAATGACATGAGCTTCAAATTCTTTGGAATCCAATCCTTTGATCAACTCCAATAAAACCTTATCTGCTCCATACATTTCTGCACCAGCATGCAAGTATAAAATCCGTTTCATTCCCTATCCTTTAAACACTTCTTCATAATCTGACACAATCTTTTCCCATGTGAAAGCTGAGAGGATTCTTTGGCTTGACTTGAAATCCAAGTCAGCTATCACTACCTGATCAAATCCCTCTACTTCCTCAATGACGCGTGCCAACTCATCTTTTTTCCAATAAATAGCCCCGTCTTCACCAACCTCACGGTTAAAACCAACATCTAGCAACAAATTCAGTTTTGTGGATGCTAGAGCTTCCAGTAGAGAAGGGTTGGTTCCTCCAACCTCATGCCCATGGAAATAGGCAAAGGCATTTTCGCGAATGTACTTGAGTAACTCTTGATCATAGACAGTCCCGACAAATTTGACCCTAGGATCTTTATCAAAACCAGTATCTTGTAACAACTGGTCGTAAAATTTATTCTGCTCCACATTTGTGATGAGAACAAAGTCCTTTTTGGACTTGGACTTGATAAATTCACGAATCATGGCTTCGTAGTTGTTTTCAGGAACGAATCGTCCCACTACTAGATAATAGCCATTTTCGCTAACTCCTTTTTCCTGATACCAGTTCCGAACTTTGGCATCTTCTGCTTTCAGGATTGAAGGAGCTGTATCTGTCCCATAGGCAATATAGGTGGTCTTTGGTTGATACTGCTTATAATCCTCTTGGATATATTGTTCGATATTTTTACTGTCACAGATCAGTAAATCTGCATGCTTGACCATGAGTTGCTCTGAGAATTTCCAGTACTTACGAACTGGCAGGCTCCACTTTGCTCGTAGCCATTCATGACCATCAGGATTCACCAGCAAAGAGCCACCAATCGCACGAATTTTTTTCTTAAGTCCAGAAATAAAAGGACCGATGCGACAAGCTAGAATGTAAAAAATAGGAGCCTCGTCCTTGTTTTCCTTAGCCAATTCAATAGCCTTGTTGACCGCTGCAATATCATAAGCGATGGCGCGGGCCGGTCCGATATTGGGTACATCGATGTTGAAGCAAATGGCTCCATTGTGCTCAAACTGGTCTTCCGTAATACCAGACTTGGCTGAATTTTCACGCATACAAGCAACATAGTATTGTATGTTGCTGTCTTTTTGATATTCGGTTAATTTTTCAACAAAGGTTTCAAATCCTCCGTACTTAGCAGGAATCCCCTTTGAACCAATGATATAAACTGACTTTTTCATCTCTCTCCTAACAGGACTGAAGGGCAGAAATTACTTTGCCCCATCTCTCATAAATACAACTTTAACGGTCTTTAACAATATTTCAATATCTTTCCAAATAGTCCAATCATCAATATAGGCCACATCTAATTTAACAACTTCATTGAAATCCTTGATCTCACTTCGCCCGCTGACTTGCCACAAGCCTGTTATCCCAGGTTTAAAACTCAATCGACGTTTTTGCTCAGGTGTATATTTTTCATACTCATCCACTGTTGGGGGACGGGTTCCGACCAGACTCATATCTCCCATTAAAACATTCCAAAACTGCGGTAACTCATCTAGGCTGGTCTTACGAATAAAGCGACCAATTGGTGTGATACGAGGATCATCATCGACCTTAAACATGCCCCCCTGCATAGTATTTTGCGCCAAAAGTTCTTGTTTCCGCTGCTCAGCATTCACGCACATAGATCTAAATTTATAAAAAGTGAAATGTCGACCATTTTTCCCAATACGAGTTTGAGAAAAAATTGCTGGTCCACCATCTTGTCTGATCATCGGAACTAGAACAATACTCACCAAACCACAGATAATCAGTCCGACAATCGCACCACAAATATCAATGATCCGTTTAGCGACCACATGACTAGGTTTATAAAATTTTGTTGAAAAAGTTACGACATTCAAACCTGCCATTTCACGAATTTTTTTATCACTACCTAGATAGTTATTAAAAGCATTCAGGTTAACTGTCACGTCAATTCCCATTGTCTCAAAAAGTGAGATAAACTCCCCGATGTCATACTCTTCACTTGGTAGATTGATAAAGACCTCATCGACAACTTCATGAGTAGCAAAGTCTAAGATGTTCTCAGCAGGTACAACGGTTAAGGTTTGATGCTGAAAATCAGGCCGGTCTAAAACACTGACCGCCACCAAATTCCAAAAAATTTCTCCCGACTCTATCAGCCTATCGATGACTTTTTCAACCCTAGAGGTCGCTGTTATCAAGAATATCTTCTTACTCCCCTTGAGATTTGGAAAGATGCGTTTTCTATAGCGTTTAATGCACAGATTCAACAAATACAACAGAATAGAGTGTATTGTCAAAAAATAAATCATCCCTCGTCTAGAGATACTAAAACGATCTTCTAAGAAAAAATTCGAAATACTGATAGCTAAAGCAAAGAACACGATATACTTTGTAGTGTTGATAAACTCTGCTAAATAGCCTCTTTTAAAAAAATCATGCCCATAATCACTGATATAAAACACAAAAAAATGAAGAATGAACAAGATAATAACAGAAGTATTTACAATCTCTGTTTCCTTTACAAAACTAAGTAAATATGCTAATAAAATGACAAGAAAACTCTGGATTGCCGCCAAAGTAATCTTCAATCCCTTTTCTTCCATAATATCTTCCCTAAACTATTTATTATTTTTTGCCATAATTCCCATAGTTTCCATATGCTCCATAGGAGCCATATTTTTCAACTGAAGTATTGAGTTTATTAAGCACAATTCCTAAGAATGGTTTTCCTGTTTGTTCGAGTTGTTCTTTAGCTTTTTGGACATCACGACGATTTGTTTCACCTACTGCCGTTACCAAAACAGAAGCATCACATTTTTGAGTGACGATAGCTGCATCGATGACAACTCCGATTGGCGCTGTATCCACAATGATGTAATCAAAGTACTTACGCAAGGTATCAAGCATGGTTGCAAAATTTTCACTTTGTAGCAAGGCTGTTGGGTTGGGTGATATAGAACCCGCTTGAATAACAAACAAGTTTTCAACATTGGTATCACATAGGCCTTGTGATAGGTCTGTCGTCCCAGATAAGAACTCTGTTAGTCCAGTAATCTTCTCGCGTGATTTAAAAACACCTGACATGACAGAATTACGAATATCGGCATCTATTAACAGCGTCTTATAGCCCGCACGCGCGAAAGCCCAAGCAATATTTGTAGAAGTAGTTGACTTCCCTTCACCCGGTTTCACAGACGTGATCGAAATAACTTTCAAGTTATTCCCACTCAACTGTATATTGGTACGAAGCGCATTATAATACTCTTCAGCTTTTCTTGCCAAATCTAATTTTTTTTGTACAATCTCTAATGTTGGCATCTCTCTCTCCTATTTCAATTTATCCAAATTTGGAACTACTCCCAATAGCGCAATTTGCATCACATCTTCGATATCTTCTGGACGTTTCACTCGTGTATCTAAGAGCTCAACTAGGAGAACCGTAACAACCATTACAACTGCGCCAGCAAGAAATCCAACCATGGTATTGCGACGGATATTTGGAGACGATGGGGATGTTGCAGGACGAGCTTCTTCAAGCGTTGTCACATCTGAAACTCGCGTGACACTGATGATTTTTTGAGCAGCAACCTCTCTCAAAGAGTTAGCGATGCGGCTCGCTTCTTCAGGCAAACGATCTGTCACAGAGATAGAAACAATACGCGTATCCACTGGAACTGTTACCTTAATTTTACTAGCTAGACCTTTTGGAGGGAGATCTAGTTTCAAATCAGTCGCAACTTTTTCTAAAACGTCTTGCGAGAGAATGATTTCACGATAGTCTTTTACCAAGTAAGATCCAGCTTGCAAGTCTTGGTTGGTCAAACCTGGCTTATCTCCCTGATTACGGTTGACCACATAAATGCGAGTAGTACTGGTAAACTCTGGTTTCACAATAAAACTACTGTAAGCAAATGCTACTGCCCCTGTCACGAATGCTACCAAGACAATCAGCAATTTTCGTTTCCATAGAATTTTTAACAAGTGGAATACATCAATTTCCATCATATTTTGTTCTTTCATTTTTTCTCCTAAATTAGTTGATCCATTATGATTTTTCTTGGGTTCTCTTTAAAGAGTTCCTTGGCCTTGTTTTCACCGTATTTTTTGGCGATGATATCATAGGCTTCTTCCATATGAGGAGGTCTATGATCCAAGTTGTGCATATCACTAGCGATTACATGAACGAGGTCACGCTCTAAAAAATACTGAGCTCTCTTTTTCATGAATTTATAAGTTTCTCCGAAGAGTTTAGGTTTCAAGACATGAGAACTATTGACTTGAGTATAACATCCCATGTCAATCAGCTCTTGCACGCGCTTTTCATTATTTTCTAAAGCATCATAGCGTTCAATGTGGGCAATGACTGGCGTAATACCCAGCATTAGAATATCACTCAATCCCTTATGCATGTCTCGATAGGGTGTATTCATGCTAAACTCAATCAAAGCATAGCGACTATCGTTGAGGGTAGGGATTAATTTCTTTTCCAACTTCTCAACGACATCCGGAGAATAGTAGATTTCAGCCCCATAGGCAATGATTAGGTCATCAGCAACTTCCTTAGCCATTTCTCTTACCTTGAGAAAGTTGGTTGCGATCTTTTCTTCAGGAGTTTCAAACATTCCTTTTCGTCTATGCGATGTTGAAACGATTGTTCGCACTCCTTGACTATAGGCCTCTCTTAGAAGGTTTTTACTTTCCTCTATCGACTTCGGACCATCGTCTACATCAAAAACAATGTGCGAATGAATATCGATCATTCTACTTCCCCTCCATCACATCATTGATAGCAGCTTTCGCAGCAGCCAAACTACTATCGTCGATTTCCATCATATAGAGGTTACTATCTGGCATGGCATAAGAAGGAAGGTCCATACGACCAGTTCCCTTCAAGTCTTGAGAGTTGACTTTGTAATTTCCTCCACTCTCTAACTGAGTATTGACTAGATCCATCATGGTTTCCAAAGGCATATTGGTTTGAAGAGAATCTTGTAATCCTTGAATAATATTGTCATAGTTCTTCAAAGCTTCAGTTGACGTCAACTTCTGAATCACAGCTACAATAACCTTTTGTTGGTTTCGTCCACGGTCACGATCTCCATCTGCTAGAGAGTAGCGCTCACGAACAAATCCCAGAGCCTGCTCAGAATCTAAGTGGACATTTCCAACTGGGAAATGGAACTTCCCGTGTAAAGATGTGAAATCTTGGTCATTATAAACATCTACGCCACCTAAAAGGTCAATCAATTTCAAGAAAGAAGTGAAGTTCAAACGGACGTAGTAATTGATATCCACACCATATAGGTTTTCCAGGGTATGAATCGACGAGTCTACTCCATAAATCCCTGCATGGGTCAATTTGTCCTTTTGATTGTTTCCTCCATCCGCAATCGGAACATAGGAATCACGAGGAGTTGTAGTGAGAAGGATTTTTTTGGTATCACGGTTCACCGTCATCAAAATATTTACATCTGAACGCGAAACTGAGCTGATTGGACCGTAGGTATCAATACCGCTCACATAAATATTGAAAGCTTTATTCTTCGATACCTTAGGTGCAGCAACTTCTTTAATCAAATTTTTAGTGTATATTTTCTTGATTTTAGAAGCATAGTCAGGATACTCTGCTTCAATAATATTTTCAAAGACACTATTTAAGACGATTGCTTTCGTTTCACCAGAAAGCAGACTTTTATAAGCTGCTAGGTAAGAAGTCGCATTCTCAACTGTCAAGTCCTTACTTTGGCTGGTCTTAATATCTGCTAACAACTTTTGAATATTGTCATTGTCTGTCTCTGTTGGCCCCGTAACCGTATCCAGTTGAGTCACATTATTGATCTCACTATCTTTCAAAACGACCACACTAATCGAATACTCTGAGTAATTTGACGTCGAATTGATATGATTGGTAAAACCGACAAACTGTTGCAAAGCATAGAGAGAAACTGAACTAACTAAGATGGCAAGCGTCAAAAAGAAGACCGTAAACTTCTCAGCTTTTTTATAAACAATCAGCAGTAGTCCTACTAAAGCAGCTAATAAAACGAGAACTGCAGAAATAATATTCAGGTATCTAAAGGCTAAAATGTTGTGTCTAAAAATCAAGAACAGCAAAAAACCACCCAACAGTAGATAAATGGTTAATAAGACTATGTTAATATTTCGTTTCATGTTGCCAGAACGAGTTCTCTTTGAACGTCTATTCATGTTAATCCCCTATACGTTAATAATTAGGATTATTATATCACATTTATGAAAGAAATTCCATTTATTCCCGTCATTCTCAGCGTTTTCATTCACTTCTGTGTTCTTTATTTGCTTTAAAATTATACTAACTTCATTTTTCAATGACAAATTAAAAAGACAAGGGCAATTTATAGTGCCAGCTTGTCTTTCTTTTTTTATTTTACGTGGTTTTCAAACTCTTTTTGGCTCTTTTCGATAGCTTTTTTACTTTCTTCTTCCCACTTAGCCTTAGCTTCGTCAAATTGTTTCTTGGTAACAGGGTCTTTTTGTAATCTCATGTACTTATAATGATTTCCGTCACCCTTGATTCCCACTAGAGAGTAGGCACGTGTAAATGGAGTTACTTTGGTTACAGAGGCTGTACCGCCATTTGACATAGCAGACATGACCAGAGAATTGTCAATCATCCAAGCTTGAGCTTCAGCGTATTTTTCATAACGCTTAGCGACATCTTTGTTCTCTGCATCTGCTTCTTTCAGGAGTTGTGTATAGGTATCGAGCCCCAAACTCTTAATGAGCTCTTGGTCTTCCTTGGCATCAAGACCAAAAATTTTGAGATAGAAGCCGGTTTCAGCATTGAAGGGATCTAGATAAGTTGATGGATCCTGGTAATCACCAACCCAACCATCAAAGTTTAGGTCGTAGTCACGAGCTGCTGGATTTGGTGCTAGGAAGGCTACATTTCCAAAGTCATCTGTAGAAAGCTGTTGAACATCAATGACGACATTATCAGAGCCTAGTACTGTTTCAAGTGTCTGTTTAAGCGAATTCATACCAGAAACTGCATTTTTATTGGTTTGATCAACCGGGATGTCCAAATGAATCGGGAAGGTCACCCCTTGGGCTTCCAATTCCTTTTTAGCTTCCGCAAATTTGGCTTGGGCCTTTTCCTTGTTGAAATAACCGTCTTGGGCATCCGCCAAGTTGATTTCTGACCATTCTGTTCCATACTGAACAAGTTTAGAAGAAACGACTTCTCCAAAGCTCTTATCTCCCACCTGCACAAATGTCGGAGGAACAAGGGTATTACGAAGGGTCTTACTTGCTGCTTCTTGCCCGTTAGATTGAGCAGAGTAGGCTGTCCGATCAATGGCAAAGTTCAAGGCCTGACGGAAATTTTTATTTAAAATCGCTGCTTGAGTTGATTTCTTTTGTTCGTCCGTTGTTTTAGCGGTATGATTATAGGTTTTGCGGTTGACGTTAAAGTTAAAGTACCAAGATGTCTTGTCTTGTAAGCTATAGACGATATTGTCTTGGTATTTTTCTTTTGTCTTAGCATAATTCGAACTATTTGGATAGACTCCTGCAATCGAGTAAGCACCACTTTCAAAGTTTCGAATGGTCATCTCCTGATCTGACCCATCAAAGTAGGCTAACTTAACTTTTTCAATGGTTACTTTATCATGGTCATAATAGTGTGGATTCTTCACATATTCGATCGAAGATTTTGATGTGAAATCTTTTAACAGATAGGGACCGTTATAAAGGATGCTGTCTGGTGTCAAGGTACCAAAGTCTTTATCTTTTGATTTCAAAAACTCTTCGTTGACTGGGAAAAGAATACTGTTGGTTGTCTTAGAGTTCCAATAAGGTTCTGGTCGTGTCAAAGTGTACTCAACCGTATAGTCATCTAAGGCTTTGACACCAACAGTTGAAAAGTCATTGGTCACACCCGTCACATAGTCATTCAATCCCTTGATTGAATTTTGAATCAGATCCATGGCTTGCCCCTTGTTGTCCGCAGCATATTTGATCCCAGTGACAAAATCCTGAGCTTTGACTGAAGCATATTCCTCACCATCAGCTGTATACCACTTGGCATCTTTTCTAAGCTTGTAGGTATAGGTCAAACCATCTGCTGAAACTGACCAATCCTCTGCAAGAGCAGGCACGAGGTTCCCGTAGCTGTCATTTTCTAGCAAACCATCTACAAGATTGGTAATAACGGCAGTGTTATCTGCATAATAATCTAGAAGATAGTTAAAAGTTGTTGGATTCGCACTAAATGTTGATGAATAAGTGCTAGTATCTGTGTTGGACTGCCCACATGCCGAAAGCAAAATCCCTGTCGCTAAGACAAGACCTGTCCCGATTAGTCTTTTTTTCAGTTTGATCATCATTCACTCCTTTATGTCACTTTTTATAACATAACCATATTTTATCAAATTTATTCAAAAATGTAAAGTTACTACTTTTATGACAACTGGTGTCTCAAAACAAAAAAAGGAAGCACAGTTTCCTGCAACTTCCTTTTCTGTTTATAGATTACTTGACGTGTTTTTCAAGTTCTTTTTGGTATTTGGCATTTGTTTCGATTTTTTCTTGTTGCCATTTCTTGAAGGCTTCTTCGTATTCTTTTGCAGTCACAACGTCATTTTGCAACTCCAAACCTTTGAACACAAATGGGTCTCCCTTGATTCCGACTTGAGAGTATGCTTTTGTGAATGGTACAGTTCGGCTAACAGTTGGAGAACCACCTGAAGAAGCAACTGGAATCAAGAGTGAGCTATCAGACACCCAAGCTTGAGCTTTAGCGTATTTTTCATAACGCTTATTAAGGTCGCTGGTTTCAGCTGCAGCATCATCCAAGAGTTTCTTGTATTCGTCCAGTCCAACTTGAGCAATCACTTCTGGATCTTTTCCACGAGTGATACCCAAGTGTTTAAGGGCAGAACCCTTCTTAGCATCAAGAATGTTTAAGTAGGTAGCTGGGTCTTGATAGTCTGGCCCCCAACCAGTTCCATTCAAGTCATAGTCTTTTTGAGATGGAACCTTAGCTTGGGACGTAATGCTCATTTTTTCATTATCTGTCATTTGAAGGACATCAACAATGACATTTTCAGTACCAAGTGATGATTCGATAGACTGCTTGAGTGAGTTGGTTTGTTGAACCGCGATTACATCTGTTTGTTCAACCGGAATATCCAAATGGATTGGGAAGGTAACACCCTTGGCTTGCAATTCTTCCTTGGCTTTAGCAAAGGCTGCCTTAGCTTTTTCAGGACTGTAAATCGTATCCTTGCCATCTGTAAGGGCTACATCTTTCCATTGGTCTCCATATGAAACGAGCTCTGCCTGCGCCAACTCTCCAAAGGTTTTTTCACCAACTTGAACGTAGTCATGTGGCACTAGGCTGTTACGGATAATCTTGTTCGCACCTTCTTCACCATTCAACTGAGCAGTATAAGAATGACGGTCAAGGGCAAAGTTCAGCGCCTGACGGAAGTTCTTGTTGAGAAGAGCTTCTTTCGTTGATGTTTTTTGAGCTTCGTCTGTTTTGGCTGTTTTATTGTAAGATTGGCGGTTTACGTTAACAGTGAGGTAGTAGCTTGTCGCTTCTTGTGGACTGTAGACAATCTTATCGCCGTACTCTTGTTTAGTTGACTCAAAGTTTGAGCTTGTTGGGAAGAGACGGGCTGTTGTATAAGCACCTTGTGTAAAGCTACGAATCAAAGATTCTTGGTCTGATCCATCGTAGAAAGTTAGTTTAATATTGTCAATCTTGACATTGTCCTTATCCCAGTAGTTTGGATTCTTTTCATATTCAATGACTGATTTTGAAGTCAATGATTTCAAGAAATAAGGACCGTTATATAGGATACCTGATGGGGTTGGTGCACCGTAGTCGCTCCCTTTAGAATTCAAAAATTCTTCATTAACTGGAAGCATGGTTGCAGTTGTGACCTTAGAGTTCCAGAAACTTTCTGGTTTGTTGAGCGTGTATTCTACCGTATAATCATCAACAGCCTTAACTCCTACGGTAGAGAAATCATTGCTCTCACCATTAACATACTCTGCCAAACCTTTGATAGAATCTTGAATCAAAGAAAGACCATCTGATTTTCCGTCAGCAGCATGTTTAAGCCCAGTAACAAAGTCTTTAGCTTTAACTTCAGCGTATTCTTCTCCATCAGAAGTATACCATTTTACACCCTTACGAAGTTTGTAGGTGTAAGTCAAACCATCCTTTGAAACAGACCAGTCTTCTGCAAGTGATGGAATTAAGTTCCCATACTTGTCATTTTCCAAAAGACCATCAACAACGTTTGCTATAACGTCAGAGGTTGAGCTCTTGCTCGTCACACTATAGTCCAAAGAAGATGGATCCATAGCGTAGACATAAGAGAATGTTTTGGGAGCATCCGCTTTCTTTTCACTTTGCCCACAAGCAGTTAACAGTAGGGCTGCACTCAAAACAGCACCTGCTCCTAAGAGCCACGTTTTCGATTTCATAAGTAATCTCCTTAAAGATAGTGTTTTCACCATTATACCCTATTTTTTCATAAAAGCAAGGACTTTCGCCAGATTTTTTAGAAAATTCTAACAAATATTTTTTAAAGGCTTTTCTATATATTTTTTAGTGAAAGAACCTCAAGTGTACTGCACCCCAAATGCCTTTTTTACCCCTTTTAAATTTTGAGGGAGTTCCCAATCTTCCTCACCCCACAATTCCTTTTTAGTTCGTTTTCTTTGAAATAATAATATTTTATGGTATAATGTAAGCGTATACATAAAAACTAATTCAGTAGGTGAACTAATAGAATTCATCACTTTAGTTTTTCGGTTCCAATTTGTTTATAGAAAGGAGAATTCTAATGATATATACAAAATTGGTGTTGTTTATTACCTTTCTTGTAATAAGCCTGTTACCTGATAAGATTTTTGGAAAAAATAAAAAAATTTGGAAAATAGTTCTTGCAATATTGATGGCGGCAACAGCATTATCATTTATGTACTAAGTTATTTTAAGAATGTAGGGGAATAAACCCTACATTCTTTTTAGTTTTTTTCCTGTATCACAATGCATTATTTTAAAATACTATGTCTTATAATTGTTTTTTGAGCATAAAGGAAACTGTCCCAAGAAGCGTGTGGAGTTTACTGTATCAACATTTCCGATGATATCAATTTTCTCGACTTCTCCTACTTCCACACACTACCATGTGTACCATCCATTTTGATTGTCTCGCACTTTTATCGCATATAATCTTTCAACTTTACCAAATTTATAACAAGTGAAAGCTATGTTAAACCAGGCCTTCAGTGAGGATCATTACACAAATACGATTCTCCATAGAGATCAAGGCCAGCAATACCAACATGATTCTTATCATCGGTTTATAGAGAATAAGGAAATTCAGCCATCCATGTCGCGCAAGGGTAACAACCCAGACGACGGTATGATGGAGTCTCTCTTTGGTATTTTGAAATCGGAGATGTTTTACGGCTATGAGAAGCACTTTAGGTCTTTAGAAGACCTTGAACAAGCAATTGTGAACTACATTTATTACTACAATAACAAACGAATCAAAGTTAAACTAAAAGGACCTAGCTCTGTTCAATACAGAACTAAATCCTTCGGATAAATAAATTATCTAACTTTTGGGGTGCTGTTCACTTATTTTAATCCGTTAGTTCCACACAGAAAGCATCCCATGGAGCCAAGGTCTGTTTTTCAACTGCTTCTTTAGCAGTAGTGTTTTTAATCAAGATTGACTTAATTCTTCCTTCTACTGAAAAGTTTTGTTTTTCATTGGACAAGTTAGCCACAACTAGGAAACGACGGTCACCGTCCTTACGGATATAAGCAAAGACCTTATCAGTCGTATCGAGTAATTCAAAATCAGCTCGAATCAGCCAACTGTTTTCCTTGCGGATTTGAACGAGTTTTTGATAAGTATAGAAAATAGAATCTGGATTTGCCAGTGCTTCTTGAACGTTGATTTTTTCGTAGTTTGGATTAACTGCCAACCAAGGTTGACCTGTTGAGAAGCCAGCATTTTTGCTTTCATCCCATTGCATTGGGGTACGGGCATTATCACGACCAATGACACGGATGCTGTCCATGATTTCTTCAATCGGAATGCCTTTTTCAAGAGCCTCACGCGCATAGTTGAGGGATTCAATATCTTCTACTTGGTCCAGTGTTTCAAACGGATAGTTGGTCATCCCAATCTCCTCACCTTGGTAGATATAGGGAGTTCCTCTCATGAGATGAAGCAAGATTGCAAAGGCTTTGGCGGATTTTTCACGGTATTCTTGATCATTTCCCCAGATAGAGACGATGCGAGGAAGGTCATGGTTATTCCAAAAGAGAGAATTCCAGCCGTCTTCAACTCCTAACTCTGTCTGCCATTTGTTGAAGATTTCTTTCAACTTCCCTACATTTAACTCTTTTTGGTAGTGCCACTTAGGTTGCCCTTCCTGATACTGAAGACAGATGTGTTCAAACTGGAAGACCATAGACAATTCTTGCCCCTTTGGATCAGAGTAGAGCTTGGCAATCTCTGGTGTTGCTCCCCAGGTCTCTCCTACTGTCAAGAGATCTTTGTCACCAAAGGTCGCCTGATTCATTTCCTTGAGATAGGGATGGAGCATAGGACCGTTATTGACTACTTTCTCATCAGGAATTTTTCCAATCATGTCAATAACATCCATACGGAAACCACCAATACCTTTATCAATCCAGAAGTTCATCATCTCGTAAATTTTCTGGCGCAGTTTTTCATTCTCCCAGTTGAGATCGGGCTGTTTCTTACTGAAAAAGTGGAGATAGTATTGGCCCGACTTTTCATCGTATTCCCAAGCAGACCCACTAAAGATAGACTCCAAATCATTGGGCTCATCTCGCCAGATATAGTAGTCTCGCTCAGGGCTATCAGGATTCTCACAAGCCTCGACAAACCAGGCGTGTTCATCCGAGGTATGATTGACCACCAAGTCCATGATAATTCGAATATCACGCTTCTTAGCTTCTGCGATCAATTCATCCATATCCTCCATAGTCCCGAAAATAGCTGCAATTGCTTGATAATCAGCAATATCGTAGCCATTATCATCCATCGGACTGTCATAAACAGGAGAAAGCCAAATAGCTGTAATCCCTAACTTAGCTAGATAGTCCAACTTACTAGTAATTCCTGGCAAATCACCAATTCCATCTCCATTGCTATCCATAAAGCTCTTGGGATAGACTTGATAGACTACGGCATTGTGCCACCATTTTTCTTGCATCTTCTTACCTCATTATTTTAATAATCTATAGTCTATGATAGCGCTTTTTTAAACTTAGTGCAAGCGTTTGCCTAATCTTTTTGATTTCTTTTTTGACTCCGTAGTTTCCTATCTTCCAATTTTTTATTATAATAGAGGTCAGAGGTAAAAAAATGAAAAAACAAGCTTTTAGTTCTGAACAATATTTGAATCTACAGCGCGACCACATTTTGGAGCGCATCAACCAATTTGACGGCAAGCTCTATTTGGAGTTTGGTGGCAAAATGTTGGAAGATTTCCACGCCGCTCGAGTCCTTCCTGGTTATGAGCCTGACAATAAAATCAAGCTCTTGCAAGAATTGAAAGAGCAAGTTGAGGTTGTGGTCGCCATTAACGCAAGCAACATCGAGCATTCTAAAGCGCGTGGTGACCTAGGCATTTCTTATGACCAAGAAGTTCTTCGTTTGATTGACAAATTTAATGAGCTGGGAATTTTTGTTGGTTCGGTTGTCATCACACAATACGCTGGTCAACCAGCTGCAGATGCCTTCCGCAACCAGTTAGATAAAAACGGGATTGATTCTTATCTTCATTATCCGATCAAAGGGTATCCGACCGATATGGACCACATCATTTCTCCTGAAGGTATGGGGAAAAACGACTACATCAAAACCAGTCGCAACTTGATTGTCGTAACCGCTCCTGGACCTGGTTCTGGAAAATTGGCAACTTGTATGTCCAATATGTACCATGACCAACTCAATGGCATCAAGTCTGGTTACGCTAAGTTTGAAACCTTCCCAGTTTGGAATCTTCCCCTTCATCATCCGGTCAACTTGGCCTACGAGGCTGCAACCGCGGACCTTGATGATGTCAATATGATTGACCCCTTCCATCTCCAAACCTACGGAGAAACCACTGTCAATTACAACCGTGATATTGAAATCTTCCCAGTACTCAAACGTATGTTGGAACGCATTCTCGGTGAATCTCCATACGCTTCACCAACAGACATGGGTGTCAACATGGTTGGCTTCGCTATTACAGATAATGAGGCTGCTATCGAAGCTTCAAAACAAGAAATCATCCGTCGCTACTATCAGACCGTTCTTGACTTTAAAGCTGAAAAAGTCGGCGAAACTGCTGTCAAGAAAATTGAACTTCTCATGAACGACCTCGGTATCACACCTGCAGACCGTAAGGTTGCTGTTACTGCACGCCAAAAAGCAGAAGAAACTGGTGGCCCTGCCCTAGCTCTCGAATTGCCAAATGGGGAAATCGTAACTGGTAAAAACTCAGAGCTCTTTGGCCCTACAGCTGCTGCCTTGATCAACGCTATTAAGAAATCAGCTGACATTGCTAAGGAAGTGAAATTAATCGAGCCTGAAGTCGTCAAACCAATTCAAGGCCTTAAAATCAATCATCTCGGTAGCCGCAATCCTCGCCTCCACTCAAACGAAATCCTGATTGCACTAGCCATCACAGCTATGGAAAATCCTGATGCTGCGCGTGCCATGGAAGAACTTGGGAATCTCAAAGGAAGCGAAGCTCATTCAACCATCATCTTGACCGATGAAGACAAGAATGTCCTTCGCAAACTGGGCATCAACGTGACCTTTGACCCTTACTACCAATACGATCGCTTGTATCGCAAATAAAAACTCAAACCTCTCCTTCATCGGAGAGGTTTTCTCTCTATCTCAACAGCACCCTTTATGTTATAATGAAAGAAGAAAACTGAAAGGAACTACCATGTCAAAAGAAGTTATTGTTGAAAGTTTTGAACTTGACCACACCATTGTCAAAGCACCTTATGTTCGCTTGATTGGGGAAGAAACCGGACCAAAGGGAGATGTCATCTCCAACTTTGATATCCGCTTGGTACAACCAAACGAAGACTCAATCCCTACAGCAGGGCTTCACACCATTGAGCACCTCTTAGCCAAACTCATCCGTACTCGAATCGACGGCATGATTGACTGTTCGCCATTTGGTTGCCGTACAGGCTTCCACATGATTATGTGGGGACGCCATACCAGTGCTGAAATTGCTGCTGTTATTAAGGATTCGCTCAAGGAAATTGCTGAAACCACTACTTGGGAAGATGTTCCTGGAACAACCATCGAATCTTGCGGAAACTACAAGGACCACAGCCTCTTTTCTGCTAAAGAATGGGCAAAACTCATCCTGGAACAAGGAATCTCAGATGATGCCTTTGAACGCCATGTCATCTAAACACAAAAGGAACCAGCTTTTAGCTAGTTCCTTCTTTTTTTATTCTCAAAATCTTGAGTTAGGCTTTTTCACGAATGACCAAAACGCCATCTTCCATATCTGCTTCCAGATGTTTGGCATCTAGATGATCCAAGTGGAAGTCCGTCACCTTATCACGGATTTGTTGTTCCACCACGCGACGGAGAGGACGAACACCCATAACTTCGTCATAACCTTCTTCTGTGATAAAGTCCTTAGCTGCTTGACTAACTTCCAAATCAATGTCTTTCTTAGCCAAAGTTTGGTTGACTTCCGCCAACATCAAGTCCACAATCTTAGAAAGGTCTTCCTTATTCAAGTGTGAGAACTCGATAACTGCGTTAAAGCGGTTAAGGAACTCTGGACGGAAGAATGGTTTCAAACGATCCATCAACTCTGGTTTATCCGCATCTTCTGTCAAGTTAGCTTCATAGCCAAATCCAGCATTTGATGTCGCGATAATGACCGTGTTCTTAAAGTTCACTGTATTTCCTTGACCATCAGTTAAACGACCGTCATCCAATACTTGGAGGAGAAGGGTGATTACTTGAGGATCAGCCTTTTCAATTTCGTCCAAGAGAATGATAGAGTATGGATTGCGACGAACACGTTCTGTCAAGGTATTGCTATTGTCATCATAACCAACATAACCAGCTGTTGTACCGATTAATTTAGATACGGCTGTACGGTCACTGTATTCAGACATATCCAAACGGATAATCGCATCCTTCGTTCCAAACATATCGAGCGCCAATTGCTTAGCAAGCTCCGTCTTACCAACCCCAGTAGGTCCTACAAAGAGGAAGCTACCGATTGGGCGATTGCCTTCATCAAATCCTGCACGGTTACGACGGATAGCACGAGCTACTGCTTCTACTGCCTTATCTTGGCCAATTACCTTGTGTTCCAAGCGATGAGCCATATCTTTCAAACGTTCGATATCTGACGCTCCCATTTGTGACACTGGAATACCTGTCATTCGCTCTACAGACTCAGCCACATCGTTGATGCTTGCAGTCACTTTCATGTCTTCTGTGTGGTTTGCGACTTTTTTCTCTAATTCTGCAATACGTGTTTTAGCATTGAGAGCTGCTTCAAAGTCTTCTGCCTCAACTGCTTTTTCTTGCTTGTCTTTTTCTGCCTCAATTTCCCGTTCAACAGCATGCACATCTGTTACAGGATGTTGAGCTGCCAAGTGAGCTGCCGTTACATCGACAAGGTCGATAGCCTTATCTGGCAAGCTGCGTTGAGGAATGTATTGGATAGAATAATCCACTGCTGCTTTCAAGACTTCGTCTGGCAAAATGACATTGTGGTGTTTTTGATAGAGGTCACGAATTCCTTGAAGAATTTTAAAGGTATCCTCTGCTGAAGGAGCATTGACCTTGACTTCGTTGAAACGACGAGCAAGAGCTGCATTTTTCAAGATGGTGTTACGATATTCGTCTTGAGTCGTTGCCCCAATAACTGTCAACTCACCACGAGAGAGAGCTGGTTTGAGAATATCTGCAAGACCTTTAGAACCACTATCTCCACCGATTGAGCCAGCGCCAAGGATTTGGTGAATTTCATCAAAGAAGAGGATAATATTTCCTGCTTCTTTCACTTCATTGACTAGGTTTTGAACGTTTTCTTCAAAGCTACCACGGTATTGAGTACCAGCCTCAAGACCTGAAATATCAATGGAAATGATTTCCTTGTTTTTAATAGCAGCTGGAACGTCTCCATTCACAATTGCTTGTGCTAGACCTTCGACAACGGCTGTCTTACCAACACCTGCATCTCCTACAAGTACAGGATTGTTCTTGGTACGACGTGAGAGGATTTCAGATGTTTCTTGAATTTCCTTGTTTCGTCCGATAACAGGATCCAACTTACCCTCACGAGCTTCCGCTGTCAAGTTACGACCTAGTTTAGCAAGGACACCATCTTGTTTCATGCCTGAAGCGTGTTGTTGCATTTGTCCATCAACTTCTGCATTTCCTGGCAATTGACCAGTTGCACGATAATGAGCAAATTCCTCAGGTGTCACTTCACGTCCATTAATCAAGTAGCGACGATTTTCAGAACTATATCCTCGCATACCTCCCATCAATTGGTTAAATAAATCATCCATGTTGTTAAAGTTATTAAAGTTGTTGTTCATATTCTTTACCTCGTTTATTCTTAATTATATGCGATCTCTGATATTGACTATCTTTGACCTTTGTTTTAAAAATTTTAGACTAGCCAACTAGCTACCCTACGTATAATTTCTGGTTTTTCTTTCTTAAATAAGCCTTTTATCATCTTCTTCTCAAAATCTGTTAGATTTAACATAGGCCTCACCCCTTTCTAGGGTTTCTATCGTACATTTTCAAGAAATAGAATCATTGAAAATGAAGTTTTCTAAGGAATTCATTTTCCTTATGTTTCTACTATATCACATTGGTCAGTGAAAGTCAATAACTTTTTTGACCAAATTTGACTATTTTTTAAAAAATTTTTTGAAGTACAAAAAAAGCCCCTAGAAAACGAATTTTCTAGAGACTTTCTCTATCAAGTTTAAGAGAGAAGTAGAATTCTCACTTACCAAGTTTCATGTTTCTCCTACAAAAGCCTAAGCTTTACGTTTTACGAAGAATACCAATCCGCTCAATACCAATACTACAAATCCAATTGCTGAGAAGATAGATGTTGCTTCACCTGTGTTTGGAAGTTCAGCTTTACCTTTTTCCTCAGTTGCTGGAGGTGTTGGTTTTTGATCCTCAGTTTGTCCTGGATCAGATGGTTCTGTTCCTGGATTATTTGGATCTGGCGTTGTTCCTGGATCAGATGGTTCTGTTCCTGGATTATTTGGTGTTGTTCCTGGATTATTTGGAGCTGGATTTGGATTTGGTTCTGGTGTTGGTGTTGGAACAGTGTATTTATTTGTAAATACAACTTCTTTACCATCGGCATACGAAACCTTTGCAGTCAAGAGACCTTGATCATCCGCAACTACAGTGACTGTTACGGTATGCTCAGTCTTATCGTATTCAATACCCTCTTCCGTACCAACTTTTTCAACCAAGGTATAAGTGTGAGTACCTGCTTCTTCGAATGAACGAACAAAGGCTACTTTACCTTCGGCAGTGTTCTTAGCTTCCGCTACAACTGCACCATTTTCTTTCAATTCGAAAGTATAAGCATCAGCCGCAAGTTCTTTACCTTCAAGTTTCTTAGTTGCTTCAATCGTAGCTTCTACCGCTGGTGCTTTGAAGCTATTCATGAAGACACTACCTGCTGGATATTCAACAGCTGCCTTCAAAGTGTTGGTTGCTGCATCTTTGGTTACTGTTACCACTGCAGTCTTTTCTGTGTCGTAAGTAATACCAGTTGCTCCAGCATTCACTTCTTTTACAGTATAAGTATGAACACCTTCTGCATTATAGTTGATTGCATTAAATGTTACTTTTCCAGCTTGGTTTGTTTTTGTATCAAGTTTGTTTGTACCTTCATACAATTCAAATTGGAATTCACCATCAACCAAAGCACGACCAGTCAATTCTTTCGTAAACTCAAGTGTTGCTGATGTAGCTGTTGGAGCTGGTTCTTTATAAGTGTTAGTGAAGACACGTTCTGCATTCGGATTTTCTACAGTCGCAACCAATT
>NZ_JUNW01000042.1:0-48829 GCF_001075675.1 Streptococcus oralis | reverse complement strand
TTTTTTTCACGAGCCTTGAAATGAGAGAGCAAGTTGAGGTCTGGGTGGACCTCTTTTTCAGATTTTTATAGGACTTTGTTAGAAAGGATTCCCTGTTGACCTAGTAAGATTCTTTTGTCTTACTAGGTTTTTTCTTTTAATCTTTATTATCGTGCTATAATGGTAGGAGAAAGCTATAAAGGGGCAACTTATGAAGACGATATGTTCAATTAGAAAAATGCAAGAATCTGACATAAAAGAACTATCTCGAGGATTTATCAGCCAAGGTTGGCCAAGTAGAGAGGAGATTTTAACTCGATACTTTAAGGAGCAAGAAAGTGGGGAGAGAGAAGTCTTAGTTGGAGAGGTTGAGGGTGCTGTAGCGGCTTACATTACGATTTTACCCGATGCTAAGCAGGGTCCCTTTGCTGGAATGGCTCCAGAACTTTCAGATTTCAATGTCTTTGAGCCCTTTCAAAATCAAGGTATTGGAAATCTCTTGCTGGAAGAAGCAGAAAAACGAGTTAGGCTCATATCGGATAAGGTGACCCTTGGTGTTGGCCTCCACTCAGGTTATGGACCTGCCCAGAGATTGTACATCAAACGAGGCTATATTCCAGATGGTTCAGGCGTTTGGTATCAGAACCATCAACCGGCTATGAATGCGGTTTGTGAAGATATCGGAGAATTGGTCTTGTATCTGTCGAAAAATTTGTTTTAAGACAAATTTTATAAGATTTAAATTTTAAATATAGTAAACAATCACAGTCCCTTTTTCATTCGAAAAAGGGATTTTTTGTTTGAAATTGTTTGATTTATTCCTCAAAGTGGTAGAATATAATTGCTTGAAATATCAATACAAATATAAATATACAACAAGACATATAAATAATAGTTTGTGTATTGTCGTATTTTCTGAAAAAAATATGAAATATATCGAAGAATGGGCTGTTTTTAGTTGTAAACGATATCATTGCAAAAAGTTACAGAATATTAAAATTAAATTAAACGAAATAATATAATTTGGAAAAAATTTGACATATAAATAAATTGACGGTAAAATAATTATGAAAGTCAAATTAATTGAAATCGGAACTATTCGATACACAAATTAATACGATTTATCAAATTTTATTTTTTATTATAGTAGAAGGATAGCATAATGAAGAAACTGAAAGTGATGGTTGTTTTTGGAACACGACCAGAAGCTATTAAAATGGCCCCTTTAGTGTTAGAATTGCAAAAACATAGTGACAGCATTGAGACGATCACAGTTGTGACAGCTCAGCACCGTCAAATGCTAGATCAAGCTCTTGAAACTTTTAGCATCGAGCCACATTATGACTTGGATATTATGGGGAAAAATCAATCCCTTTTAGATATTACTGGAAAAATTTTAGAAAAGTTTGATCCAGTTGTTAAGCAAGAACTTCCAGATATAATTCTTGTTCATGGTGATACTACAACGACCTTTGTAGCAAGTTTAGTTGCTTTCTATAATCAGGTACGTATCGGCCACGTTGAAGCTGGTCTAAGGACATTTGATAAGTATTCTCCTTTCCCAGAAGAAATGAATCGTCAGATGACTGATAACCTAGCGGATCTCTATTTTGCTCCAACTAGTGAGAGTAAAGAAAATCTCCTCAAGGAAAATCACCCTGAGTCTGCTATTGTCATTACGGGGAATACAGCCATTGATGCCTTGAAACTAACCGTTCAATCGGATTACTATCATGAAGTTCTAGATCAATTGGATCCAGATAAGAAACTTGTATTGGTAACCATGCATCGTCGTGAGAATCAAGGTCATCCAATGAGAAATGTCTTTGCAGCTTTACGTGAGATGGTCGATCTTCATCAGGAAATTGAAGTTGTTTATCCTGTTCACCTTAGCCCTGCTGTGCAAGAAGCAGCAAAGGATATTCTAGCTGGTCATGAGCGCATTCACTTGATTGAGCCTTTAGATGTACTTGATTTTCATAATTTGGCTTCAAGAAGCTATTTTATCATGACTGACTCTGGAGGTGTTCAGGAAGAGGCGCCTTCTCTCGGCAAACCTGTCCTTGTTCTTCGTGACACGACGGAACGTCCAGAAGGAGTAAGAGCAGGTACTTTGAAGCTAGTTGGTACGGATCCAGTACGTGTCAAAGATGCTATGGCAGAACTCCTAACAGATGAAACTCTTTATAGAAAAATGTCTCAGGCACCAAATCCTTATGGAGATGGAAGAGCCTCTGAACGAATCGTACAATCCATTCAACAGTACTTTGGGGGAGCGACTTCTGTATCTGAATTCAAAGGGGGAAATAAGAAAAAATGAAAAATTGGAGTCGATTTAAAAACTGGCTTATGGCTTTGCTTGCCTGTGAGGTCATTCTTTTGGTGCTTTGTTTTTTGTATGCTCGAGCAATCATTTTAGAACAAATCTTGTTTTTAGCTTTAGCCTTGTTTGCAGTGTTGGTATTATCTGACCTTTTGCTTACTTGGACCCTTATCTTAGCATTTGGTTTTGGACTTATCGTTTTGGTTGCGGGTGTGGTTTATATCCCAATCATTCAACTGATCTTCTTATTAATCAGTTTTCCACTTTTGATTGGGATTCTACTTAAGGTTCGTTATTATTTCTTCAAGGTGGCCTCAAAGGTCCAAGAACAGGAAGACGAAGCTCGAGCAGATTACCAAGCTATGATCACTGAACAAAGTGATGTTACGGTTCAATCTCTATTGATTCATTGGGCACATGAAGATTTGTTCTTCCAGATTAAACCGAAAGAACATAACCAGATGCTCAGTCGTATTCAAGAGGTAATTGCTCAGGAATTGAGTTACAACGATAAACTCTATTACGTTTCAGATGGGAATTTTCTTGTTTTATCTAATAGTAGTCAAGATTCTTTGAAGCAACTCTATTTGAATGGTCTGCAGGAGAAACTAGGCAGTTTAGTTTTTCATGGAGAAGATGGAAACCAAGGAATTCAGTTCCAAACAGGCTATTTGGTGATTAACTCTGATAATAAAGATAAATACCAAGACTACGCGGATGTCGCCAGTCATCTCAAACGTCAACTCGAGACGGATGTAATTGTAGAATATTAGGAGGAAAACATGACTTTGACCGAACTATTTTTTGGTATTGCTTTGGGACTCAGTCTCTTTTTTGGCATTTGTTTTGTCATACTATTTATTGCTTATAGTGTACTTTACCATCGAGTGAATAAAAATTTTAAGGCGGTGAATCATGATTAGTCAAATCTTAATGATTTTTACTCTGCTTACTATTTGGATTTCTCTGGCTTGGGGTTTGGTAATTCTCTTTTCAGCAGTACACTTTTGGTTTAAGCACAGTGATTTTCGTGTAGATACTTCGCCACTACCTTATTATCCTAAGGTCACCATTGTTGTTCCTGCTCATAATGAGGATGTGGTTATTGCCCAAACGGCAAAAGCTATCTTGGATATGAACTATCCTCACGACCGTGTGGAATTGCTCTTATTTGCGGATAACTGTTCGGATAACACTTATGCTGAATGCTTGTCTGTACAAGCCATGCCTGAATATGCAGAAAGAAATCTTACTATTATCGACCGTACTGGTACGGGAGGAAAAGCAGGTGTTCTAAACGATGCTTTGAAGATGGCAACAGGTGAATACATCTGTGTCTATGATGCGGATGCCATGCCTGAAAAAAATGCCCTATATTTCCTTGTCAAAGAAGTGATGAAAGACCCTGAACGCCATGTGGCATCTTTCGGTCGAAACAAGACTCGAAATGCCAATCAAAATTTCTTGACACGTTGTATCAACCAAGAAATCGTTGTTACCCAGCGGGTGCACCATGTTGGGATGTGGCATCTCTTTAAAATTGGTCGTATCCCAGGAACCAACTTTATCATTCAAACCGACTTTGTAAAGAGTATCGGTGGTTGGAAAAATGGTGCCTTGACTGAGGATACCGATATTTCCTTCAAAATCATGCAGAGTGGTAAATTGATCGCCCTTGCTTATAACTCAGAGGCTTTCCAACAAGAACCTGAGACTTTAAAGAGTTACTATATGCAACGAAAACGTTGGGCTAAAGGAAACTACGAAGTTGTTCTATCAAATTTTAAACATTTATTTGGCAGAGCAAACTGGCGTGTTAAATTAGAAGTTTTTAACTATTCGTGTGTTTTCTTTTGGTTTAACTTTGCCATTGTTCTATCAGATTTGATTTTCCTAGCGAATGTGCTAGCAATCTGTCTTAACCTATTCTTCCCAGATATCAGGGTTCCGTTCGCTTTTGATGCGGACAATATCTATATTGCCCAGCTCATGCTCTTCAACTGGATTCTCATGATTGGTCTCTATTTGATGCAAATTATGACGGCATTAGCAAGTCAGTTTGGACAAGCGACGACAAAGCAAATCTGGTTAGCCTTGGCTGCCTATTTCACTTATGCACAGATGTTTATCGTAGTTTCCATTGATTCCATTTCTTCAATCGTTCTGGACAAGGTACTCCGACGAAAAGAAACCAAGTGGGTTAAAACCAAGCGATTTGCAGGATAGGAGGTTATATGAAAACGAATAAATTAAAATATGTATGGTTTGTGCTCATCCTTTCTATCTTTTGTTTAACCTTGTTTTTGGCAAGAGGAAGGAGTAAAGTCGAGATGCGCAATCGTATTTACCGCCAATGGAGTGAACAGTTTCTTGTGACTAAGGGAAATCAGTCCTATGTCCGTACGACGAATGATTCTGAGGAGACAACAGTTCTATCAGAAGCTCAAAGTTACGGCATGCTCATAACAGTTTTAGCTGCCCAAAAAGGGCAAGCAAGTCAAGCAGATTTTGATAGTCTTTATCGTTATTACCAAAATCATCGTATCGAGGGGACGCAGTTGATGTCTTGGAAGCAAGTGATCAAAAATGGTAGCGAAACGGTCGAGAAACAAAATGCAACTGATGGAGATCTCTATATCGCTTATTCTTTAATTGAAGCTGCTAAACAGTGGCCAGATAAAGCACATGAATACCAAGAGCAAGCTAAAAAGATCTTGGCTGATATCCTTCAATACAATTACAACGAAGAGACAGGTGTTCTGACAGTAGGGAACTGGGCCAACAAGGATTCCGATTACTATTACTTGATGCGAACGTCTGATACTCTTCCTCACTATTTCCAGTCTTTTTATGACCTGACTGGAAACAAACAGTGGTTAGATGTTAAGGATAAGATGCTTGGTCAACTAGAGCAAATCAGTTCTCATTCTGATACTGGACTTTTGCCAGACTTTATCTGGGCTGAGAAGTCAGGGGCGCGCCTTGTTGATGCCAACACTATCGAATCTCAATACGATGGAGCTTACTCTTATAATGCTTGTCGTTTGCCTTATCACTTGTCTCAAAGTCAAGATGAAAGAAGTCAAAAAGTCGTTCAAAAGATGATGGATTTCTTTATGAAAGAACAGCGCATTTATGCTGGTTATGACTTGAACGGAACGGCCCTCAATCAATACCAGGCTGGTAGTTTTTTGGCCCCGATTACCTATGCGTCTGACAAGGGAGAAGGTTATCTGAAACTTCTTCAACAAAATAAATACATTTTCACACAAGATTTACCTATAGAGAGCTACTATGATGCAACGATGATTACCATGATTGCTCTAGAGATGTTCTAGGATGAAAAGAGAGGGCTAGTTCAACTGGCTCTCTTTTTGATAGGTTTTCATCTTTTTTCAAAAAAGGAATTTCCTAAGGTTTATGGTATAATGGAAAGAGTGATGGAAAAGAGGTAGAGAGATGGAAGCGAAATTAAAATACAAGGCAAAGAAGATAAAAATCGTCTTTTTTGATATCGATGATACCTTGCGTACGTCAAAGACAGGCTTTATTCCGGCGACAATTCCCACTGTCTTTAAACAGTTGCGTGAAAAAGGAATTTTAACAGGAATTGCCTCTGGTCGTGGCATTTTTGGTGTTGTTCCAGAGATTCGAGACCTCAAGCCGGACTTTTTTGTAACCCTAAATGGAGCTTATATTGAAGATAAAAAAGGTCAAATCATTTATCAGCATCAGATTGCCAAAGAAGATGTGGAAGAATACATTTCTTGGACAAAACAAGAGGGGATTGAATATGGTTTAGTTGGCAGTTATGACGCCAAACTCTCCACTCGAACAGAACTGATCAGTGAGGCAATTGATCCGATTTATCCAAACTTGGATGTGGATCCTGACTTCCATGAAAAAGCGGACATTTACCAGATGTGGAGCTTTGAGGAAAAAGGGGACGACTTGCGGTTACCAGATAGTCTCTCTGGTAAACTTCGCATGGTGCGTTGGCATGAACATTCATCTGATATCGTGCCTATTTCAGGTTCAAAAGCCACAGGTGTAGCCAAGGTGGTAGACCATTTAGGCTTGAAACCAGAGAATGTCATGGTCTTTGGAGATGGGCTCAATGACTTGGAACTCTTTGATTATGCTGGAATCAGTATTGCTATGGGAATTTCTCATGATAAAATCAAAGAAAAAGCAGATTATATTACAAAAACAGTAGAAGAAGATGGCATTTTTGATGCCTTAGAAGGATTTGGTATGGTAGAAAAAGAATTGCATTTCCCACAAGTAGGAATTGAAACAGTAGAAGGTCCGCTAGCGACCATTAAGACAAATCACGGAGACTTGCGTATTAAGCTCTTCCCTGAACATGCTCCTAAAACAGTGGCTAACTTTGTTGCTCTTTCAAAAGACGGTTACTATGATGGTGTGATTTTCCACCGCATTATCAAGGATTTTATGATTCAAGGTGGAGACCCAACTGGTACTGGTATGGGTGGTGAGTCCATTTATGGACAAGCTTTTGAAGATGAGTTTTCTGAAGAACTCTATAATATCCGTGGTGCCCTTTCTATGGCCAATGCGGGTCCAAATACCAATGGTAGCCAGTTCTTTATCGTGCAAAACCAACATTTGCCGTACTCTAAGAAAGAGATTGCGCGTGGTGGCTGGCCTGAACCAATCGCTGAGATTTATGCAGAACAAGGTGGAACTCCTCACCTTGACCGTCGCCATACTGTTTTTGGGCAATTGGTAGATGCAGAATCGTTTGCGGTCTTGGATGCCATTGCAGCTGTTGAGACTGGTGCAATGGACAAACCAGTTGAAGATGTGGTTATTGAAACGATTGAAATTGAGGACTAGAATGAAAATTGGTGATAAGCTAACTGGGCGTATTACAGGAATTCAGCCCTATGGTGCCTTTGTTGAGTTAGAGACAGGGGTGACAGGGCTGATTCACATCTCGGAGATTCGGACGGGATTTATTGAAAATATCTATGACATTTTAAAAATTGGCGATGAAGTCCAAGTTCAGGTGGTGGATTTTGACGAATACACTGGGAAGGCTAGTCTTTCCATCCGTACTTTGGAGGAAGAAAAACATCAATTGCCAAGACGGAGACGTTTTTCAAATGATCGGATAAAGCACGGTTTTGCACCACTTGGACGAATGATGCCTGTTTGGACGCGTGAAGCATTGGAGCATTTAAAGAAGAAGCCATAAATACGATTATTTAAATTATTTGTAATATTAACATTATTTGCTATAATAAAAGTATGAAAGAAGAACAATTATTAAAACCAGGAGAGCGAATCAATCAGCTCTTTTCAACAGATATAAAGATCATCCAAAATAGAGAGGTGTTTAGCTATTCGGTGGATAGTGTTCTTTTATCACGCTTTCCTCGCTTCCCTGAACGGGGTTTAATTGTGGACTTTTGTGCTGGAAATGGTGCAGTGGGACTTTTTGCTAGTTCACGTACTCAGGCGCGGATAATATCTGTAGAGATTCAGGAGCGCTTGGCGGATATGGCAGAGCGTTCGGTTCAGTTGAATGGCTTGGAAGAGCAGATGCAGGTCATCTGTGATGATTTGAAAAATATGCCTGCCCACATTCAGGGAAGTAAGGTGGATATGATTTTGTGTAATCCGCCTTATTTTAAGGTGGATCCGCATTCCAATCTGAACGAGAGTGAACACTACCTTCTGGCCAGACACGAAATTACGACTAACCTGAAAGAAATTTGCCGTAGTGCTCAGAGTATTCTCAAGTCTAATGGCCGTTTGGCCATGGTTCATCGTCCAGATCGGCTCTTGGATATCTTAGACATGCTTCAACGCCATAATTTGGCACCCAAGCGCCTGCAATTTGTCTATCCTAAACGTGAGAAGGAGGCCAATATGCTCTTAATCGAAGCTATCAAGGATGGATCGACCAGTGGCTTTAAGGTCTTGCCACCACTCATCGTTCACAATGATGATGGTTCTTATACACCAGAAATTCAAGAGATTTACTATGGATCATAAGGCCTATATGTATGTGGTGGAGTGTCGCGACGGTTCTTACTATACGGGCTATACAACGGATGTGAAGAGGCGCCTTGCCGTTCATAATAGTGGTAAGGGAGCCAAGTATACCCGAGCTCGCTTGCCAGTCAAACTCATCTATGTAGAGGGTTTTGCTAGCAAGGAAGAAGCCATGTCTGCAGAGGCTCTTCTCAAACGCAAGAAACGTCCACAGAAAGAACGATTTTTATCTGAAAATCAAGAGAAGAATCTAGTCAACCATATTGATGTCTAACGAGGAGTCTTTTGACTCCTCTTACTTTTGTCAAAAGAGGAAAAAAGTGCTACAATAAGATGAATAAATTTAAAGAGGTATTATAATGTCTAAGATTCTAGTATTTGGTCACCAAAATCCAGACTCAGATGCCATCGGGTCATCTGTAGCCTTTGCCTATCTTGCAAAAGAGGCTTATGGATTGGACACAGAAGCAGTAGCACTTGGAACTCCTAATGAAGAAACAGCCTTTGTTTTGAACTATTTCGGTGTAGAAGCACCACGCGTCATCACATCTGCTAAAGCAGAAGGTGCAGAGCAAGTTATCTTGACTGACCACAATGAATTCCAACAATCAGTGTCAGATATCGCTGAAGTAGAAGTCTACGGTGTTGTGGACCACCACCGTGTGGCTAACTTTGAAACTGCAAGCCCACTTTACATGCGCTTGGAACCAGTTGGATCAGCTTCATCTATCGTTTACCGCATGTTCAAAGAACATGGTGTAGCAGTTCCTAAAGAAATCGCAGGTTTGATGCTTTCAGGTTTGATTTCAGATACCCTTCTTTTGAAATCACCAACAACACACCCAACCGATAAAGTCATTGCTCCTGAGTTGGCAGAATTAGCAGGTGTGAACTTGGAAGAGTACGGTCTTGCTATGTTGAAAGCTGGTACAAACTTGGCTAGTAAATCTGCTGAAGAATTGATTGATATCGATGCTAAGACATTTGAACTCAACGGAAATAAGGTTCGTGTTGCCCAAGTCAATACAGTTGATATTGCTGAAGTCTTGGAACGTCAAGCTGAAATCGAAGCAGCAATGCAAGCGGCTAATGCAGCAAACGGCTACTCTGACTTTGTTTTGATGATTACAGACATCGTCAATTCAAACTCAGAAATCCTTGCTCTTGGATCAAATATGGACAAGGTGGAAGCAGCTTTCAACTTCAAACTTGAAAACAACCACGCTTTTCTTCCAGGTGCTGTTTCACGTAAGAAACAAGTGGTGCCACAGTTGACTGAAAGCTTTAATGCTTAAAATTTTGGGTATTATTTCAAAATAGAAAACAGTGTTTTCCATATAGCTAAAGGGGTTTCGGCTCCTTTTTTTCTAGGAGAGAAAGATGTTAGAAAATGGTGATTTGATTTTTTTGAAGGACCTTTCAGATATGGGGCAGGCCATCCAGGCTTCTACTGGGAACTATAGTCATGTAGCCATCTTTTTGGACGGTTTCATCTACCATGCTAGTGGGCAAGCTGGTGTCATTTGTCAAGAACCGGCTGAATTTTTTGAACCAACTCATCTCTACGATCTTTATGTCTATCCAGAGCTGGAAGCTGACTTGGTAAAGGAGAGAGCTAGCAAACATTTGGGTGCACCCTATAATGCCTCTTTTTATCCAGATGGGTCTGGCTTTTACTGCTCTCAGTACATCGCTGAAATCCTACCGATTTTTGAAACTATTCCCATGAAATTTGGTGATGGGGAGCAGGAGATTAGTGATTTTTGGAGAGAATATTACAGGAAACTCGAAATTCCTGTGCCTCTGAACCAGCCAGGAACCAATCCCAGTCAGTTGGCAGCATCTCCTCTTTTAGAATGTAAAGAAAGGAATATTCATGATTCAGATTTTTAATCCTTCTCGTTTGACTCGACAGCCATTTTTTATAGATTTGGTGGACTATCTGGACCAGCATGACGATGTGATTCTACGAGAAATCAAGGCTCAGTTTCCAGATGTAGCAGTTGATAAACTCATGGAAGAGTATATAAAGGCCGGCTTGATCCGAAGGGAAAACAAACGCTATTCACTCAATCTCCCTTTTTTAGAATCAATAGACAATCTATCCCTTGACCAAGAATTTTTTGTCAGAGAGGATAGTCCAGTCTATCAAGCTTTGCTGAAGAAGACTTTTGAGACAGAATTGCGCAATCAAACCAATGCTGCCATTTTAGTCGAACGTACGGACTTTGCAAGAGAAAAGATGACCTTGTCCAACTATTTCTACAAGGTCAAGAATCAATATCCTTTGACAGAAAAACAGCAGAAACTCTATGATATTTTAGGAGATGTCAATCCTGAGTACGCCCTCAAGTATATGACGACCTTTTTACTGAAGTTTCTCAAAAAAGACCAGCTCATGCAGAAACGTCGTGATATCTTTGTGGACAGTTTAGTCGTTCTAGGCTATATTGTTCAAAATGAAGCGGGGAAGTATGAGTTGGCTGTTGAGTTTGACAAGGAACGGTTGACTTTCTATTTACTTTAATTGCTTCATTTTGAGCAGATTGTTTGACTTTACTAAAGAATAAGCATAAACTGAATGTAAGCGATAACGTTTATCGTATTAAAAGCAAAGGAGACAGAACTATGTCACTTGAAAATAAATTGGATCAAGCAACTGGTGCTATCAAAGAAGGATTTGGTAAAGTTACTGGCGATAGCAAGACAGAAGCAGAAGGCACTGTAGAAAAAACAGTTGCGAAAGCAAAAGAAGTTGTTGAAGATGCTAAAGGTGCTGTAGAAGGTGCCGTTGAAGGTCTTAAAAATTCATTTAAGAAAGAAGACTAAAAAAATCAAGGGAATGTTTCCCTTGATTTTTTTATAGGTAACGTTCTGCGATAGCTGCGTCTCCAGGATAGTCTTCTTTCTTTCCTTGGACGATCTGGTAGCAATCAGCTCCCTTGCCTGCAATAATCACGGCATCGAGTTCTTGATTTGTGATGGCCATGGCCGCCTTGATGGCTTCTTCACGATCGGCAATCTTTTCAACAGGATGACTGATATAGCTGCTGATTTCCTCTGCAATGGCCATTGGATCTTCATAGTTGGGGTCATCCGCAGTTAGAAAGACTTGAATCTCAGGATGTTGATTGAGAAGGAGTCCAAAGTCTTTGCGACGACTTTCACCCTTGTTTCCAGTCGAACCGAGAACCAGGGCAATCTTTCCAGTTTGATGGGTTTCAACAACAGAAATCAGTTTTTTCAGACTGTCACCATTGTGGGCGTAGTCGATGAAGACCTTGGCTCCATTTTTCTGAGTGAGAACTTCCATACGTCCAGGAACGCGGGTTGCAGCGATCCCTTTTTTTATGTCCTCCAGACTGGCACCTAGACGAAGACAGGCAAGTCCTGCAGCAACTGCATTTTCTTGGTTAAAGTGGCCGATGAGTTGGATATCATAATCACCAGCGAGTTTACCTGTAGCTGAAAAGCTAAAGGCTTTGGAGTTCTCGATTTGGTTACTTGACTGGCTACCATAGAAGTCATGCTCTTGATCTTCCACTTGTTCTTTCAATACAGAAAAGTGGTCCATGTCGCTATTAATGACAACTGCTCGGCTATTTTTCATCAAGAGACGTTTGTGATAGAAGTAGTCTTCAAAGCTAGGATGCTCAATCGGACCGATATGGTCAGGAGTGATGTTAAGAAAGACACCTACATCAAAGGTCAGGCCATAGACTCGATGAACAAGATAGGCTTGGCTAGAGACTTCCATTACAAGATGGGTTCTTCCATTCTTAACAGCCTGAGCCATCATGTCGAAAAGATCGATATTTTCAGGTGTCGAGAAGGAAGATTTAAAGAAGGTCTCGCCATCCAAAGTTGTGTTCATAGTTGACAAGAGAGCTGTTGGGTAGCGTTGAGATAGGATGTGGTAAGCAAAGTACGCAGCTGTCGTCTTTCCTTTTGTCCCTGTGAAAGCGAGAATTTTGAGTTTTTCTTGTGGATTACCGTAAAATTCCATAGCAATCAAACTCATGGCTTTTTTGATATCGTTCACAACGATGACGGGGATACCGACTTCGTAGTCCTTTTCTGCGACATACCAAGCTAATCCTTGCGTTATAGCGGATAGGAGGTATTCTTTTTTAAAAGCAGCGCCTTTTGCAAAAAAAAGAGTCCCTTCTTTTACTTTTCGGCTGTCATAACTGATGCTATCAAAAACAACGTCACTGTAGTTGTAGTGGTAATGTCCTTGGTCAACAATCTCACGAAAAAGGCCATCTTTCTTTAAAATATCTAATACGGTTTCAATCTTAATCATACTTTCTATTATAAACTTCAAGCCCGAATTTTACAAGTAACAAGGAAAAGTTTATAATGGAAGATAAGGAACTTTTCCTAGTTATCAAAATTGAATGAGGAAGCTATGTCTAACGAAAACAATCACCAGCAAGCCCAGATGTTGCGAGGGACTGCTTGGCTAACAGCTAGTAACTTTATTAGTCGCCTCCTTGGTGCTATCTACATTATTCCCTGGTATATCTGGATGGGGACCTATGCTGCTAAGGCAAATGGACTCTTTACCATGGGCTACAATATTTACGCCTGGTTCTTGCTGATTTCGACAGCGGGTATCCCAGTTGCGGTCGCCAAACAAGTAGCTAAGTACAATACCATGCGAGAAGAAGAGCATAGCTTTGCCTTGATTCGGAGTTTCCTAAGCTTTATGACGGGCTTGGGCTTAGTCTTTGCTTTGGTCTTGTATCTCTTTTCTCCCTGGTTAGCAGATTTGTCAGGTGTGGGGAAAGACCTGATTCCCATCATGCAGAGCTTGGCTTGGGCAGTCTTGATTTTCCCATCTATGAGTGTCATCCGAGGTTTCTTCCAAGGGATGAACAACCTCAAACCCTATGCTATGAGTCAAATCGCTGAGCAGGTGATTCGTGTCATCTGGATGTTGATGGCAACCTTCTTCATTATGAAGATGGGTTCTGGTGACTACCTAGCAGCCGTTACCCAATCGACCTTTGCGGCCTTTGTGGGGATGGTGGCGAGTTTTGCAGTTTTGATTTATTTCCTTGCCCAAGAAGGTTTACTCAAAAGAGTATTTGAAACACGGGATAGGATCAATAGTAAGCGACTCTTAGTCGATACCATCAAGGAAGCCATTCCCTTTATCCTGACAGGATCAGCCATCCAGCTCTTCCAGATTTTAGACCAGATGACCTTTATCAATAGTATGAAGTGGTTTACTAACTACAGCAATGAAGACTTGGTTGTCATGTTTTCTTATTTTTCTGCCAATCCGAATAAAATTACTATGATTTTAATCTCTGTAGGGGTTTCCATTGGTAGTGTCGGCTTGCCGCTGTTGACGGAAAACTATGTAAAAGGTGACTTGCCAGCTGCGGCTCGCCTAGTCCAAGATAGCCTCACCATGCTCTTCTTATTTCTACTACCGGCAACAGTTGGAGTGGTCATGGTAGGGGAGCCTCTTTATACAGTCTTTTACGGTAAGCCAGATAGTCTGGCCATGGGCTTGTTTGTCTTTGCAGTTTTGCAGTCTACTATCCTAGGCTTGTATATGGTCTTGTCTCCTATGCTTCAGGCCATGTTCCGAAACCGCAAGGCAGTTCTATACTTCATCTATGGTTCCATTGCTAAGATTGTCTTGCAATTGCCAACCATTGCTATTTTCCATAGCTATGGTCCCTTGATTTCAACGACTATCGGTTTGATTATTCCGAATGTCCTGATGTACCGAGACATCTGCCAGGTAACGGGTGCTCGTCGAAAGATTATATTGAAGCGAACCATTTTGATTACCATCTTGACCCTTGTCATGTTTATCCTAGTTGGCTTCTTGCAGTGGCTACTCGGTTTTGTCTTCCAACCAAGTGGACGTTTTTGGAGTTTCCTTTATGTGGCTCTCATCGGAGGGCTTGGAGGAGGTCTTTATGGTTTGATGAGCCTACGGACACGACTCTTGGACAAGATAATCGGCAAAGCTCAAGCAGACAGACTACGTACACGATTGAAAATATCGTAAAAAGATTTATAAATAAAAGTAATAAATTTAACCTTTCTTTAACAGAAAGGTTTTTATACTACATTTTTCTTAAAAAAAGAGAACTTTTTCTAAAATCAAGAGCAAAAAATATGCTTTTTTAAGTTTTTCTTCAGAAATTACTTGACTAAATAAAACCAAAGCTGTATAATAAGACAAAACTTTTAAACAGGAGGTTCTGGAAATGAAAAAGTCTAAGGCCAAGTATCTGACACTTGCAAGTGTCGTGTTAAGCGCAGGTATCTTACTGAGCGCATGTGGAAATTCAAGTAGCGCTTCTAAAACATACAACTATGTTTATTCGAGCGATCCATCTAGTTTGAACTATCTTGCAGAAAACCGTGCAACAACCAACGACATCGTTACCAATTTGGTGGATGGGCTGATGGAAAATGACCAATATGGTAACTATGTTCCATCATTGGCAGAGGATTGGACTGTTTCTCAGGACGGTTTGACCTATACTTACAAATTGCGTAAGGATGCAAAATGGTATACTTATGAGGGGGAAGAATACGCCCCTGTAACGGCCCAAGACTTTGTGACAGGTTTGAAATATGCTGCTGATAAAAAATCCGAAGCCTTGTACCTGGTTCAAGACTCGGTAGCAGGTTTGGATGACTATATCAACGGGAAAACAACTGACTTTTCAACTGTCGGTGTTAAGGCGGTTGACGACCAAACAGTTCAGTACACTTTGACACGTCCAGAATCTTATTGGAATTCTAAAACAACTTCAACCATTCTCTTCCCTGTCAATGCAGATTTCTTAAAATCAAAAGGGGATGACTTTGGTAAGGTAGACCCTTCTAGTATTTTGTACAATGGACCTTTCTTGATGAAATCGTTTGTTTCAAAATCTGTTATCGAATTCAAGAAAAATCCCAACTACTGGGATGAAAAAAATGTCTTTGTGGATGATGTGAAATTGGCCTATTATGATGGTAGTGACCAAGATGCACTAGCACGTAACTTTGTAGAAGGAGTATACAGCTACGCGCGTCTCTACCCAAATAGCTCAAGCTTTGAAGGTATTAAAGAGAAGAACAAGGATAACATCATCTATAGTATGCAAAACGCAACTTCTTATTACTTGAACTTCAACTTGGACAGAAAGTCTTATAACTTCACGTCTAAATCTTCAGATATCGAAAAGAAATCAACCCAAGAAGCAGTTCTGAATAAAAACTTCCGTCAAGCCTTCAACTATGCTTATAACCGTACAGCCTATGGAGCACAATCTCAAGGGGAGGACGGAGCAACAAAGATTATTCGTAACTTGGTTGTACCTCCAACATTTGTAAGTATCAACGGAAAAGACTTTGGCGATGTTGTTTCAGAAAAGATGGTCAACTATGGCCAAGAATGGCAAGGAATCAACTTTGCAGATGCTCAAGATCCATACTACAATCCTGACAAGGCCAAGGCTAAATTTGCAGAAGCTAAGAAAGAATTGGAAGCTAAGGGTGTACAATTCCCAATCCACTTGGACGTATCAGTTGACCAATCAGCTAAAAAAGGTGTACTTGAAGCAAGTTCTTTGAAACAATCCATCGAATCTGTTCTAGGAGCTGAGAATGTGGTTATCGATATCCAACAGCTATCAACAGATGACTTTGACAACTCTAGCTACCTAGCTCAAACTGCAGCTCAAAAAGACTTTGATATCTATAATGGCGGTTGGAGTGCGGACTACTTGGATCCATCAAGTTATCTTGATATCTTAAATGTCAATAACGGTGGTATGTTGCAAAACATTGGTCTAGAACCAGGTGAGGTCAATGACAAGGCTAAGGCAGTTGGTCTGGATACTTACACTCAAATGTTAGAAGAAGCGAACAAGGAGCAAGAACCAGCAAAACGTTATGAAAAATATGCTGAAATTCAAGCTTGGCTCGTTGATAGCGCCCTTGCTATTCCAAACGTTTCTCAGGGTGGAACACCGACCTTGAGAAAGACAGTTCCATTCTCATCACCATTCTCACAAGCTGGAAATAAGGGTGTCGAATCATACAAGTACCTCAAGTTGCAAGATAAGACTGTAACGGCTGATGAGTATGAAAAAGCGAAAGAAAAATGGCTAAAAGAAAAAGAAGAATCAAATAAAAAAGCCCAAGAAGAACTGGCAAAACACGTTAAATAACCAGTCTATTCAACAGGAAAAACGATAGTTTCTCAAGGAACTATCGTTTTTATATAGTTTGAAACTATAGCTAGCTCTTGAAAACAAGAAAATAAGTTAGTGAAAATAAGTGGTACAATAGTTACTATAGATTTGGAGGTATTGTATGAGCAAAGAACTACACATCAACACAATTTTGGCCCAGGCGGGAATCAAGTCAGATAAGGCAACAGGTGCCTTGGTGACGCCACTTCATTTTTCAACAACTTATCAGCATCCAGAGTTCGGTCAGTCTACGGGATTTGACTATACTCGTACTAAAAATCCAACTCGGAGTAAGGCGGAGGAAGTCTTGGCTGCGATTGAATCAGCAGACTATGCCCTTGCGACGAGTTCAGGTATGGCTGCGATTGTACTGGCCTTTAGTGTTTTTCCAGTAGGAAGTAAAGTCTTGGCTGTGCGCGATCTGTATGGAGGTTCTTTCCGTTGGTTCAACCAAGTCGAGCAAGAAGGCCGGTTCCATTTTACCTATGCCAATACAGAAGAAGAGCTAATTGCTGAGTTAGAAAAGGATGTGGATGTTCTCTATATCGAAACACCAACCAATCCCTTGATGTTGGAATTTGATATTGCCAAACTAGCCAAACTAGGACATGCCAAGGGTGCCAGGGTAGTGGTGGACAATACCTTCTACAGCCCAATTTACCAACGACCGATTGAAGATGGTGCGGATATCGTTCTTCATTCTGCTACCAAGTATCTAGCAGGGCACAATGATGTTTTAGCTGGGGTGGTTGTAACTAATAGTTTAGAACTATATGAGCAACTTTTCTACAATTTGAATACGACTGGTGCGGTCTTGTCACCATTTGATAGTTATCAGTTGATTCGTGGTCTCAAAACTCTACCTCTTCGTATGGAACGTTCGACAGCCAATGCCCAAGAAGTGGTTGCTTTTTTGAAGGATTCACCTGCTGTTAAGGAAGTGCTCTATACAGGACGTGGGGGGATGATTTCCTTTAAAGTAGTGGATGAAAAACGTATTCCTCATATTTTAAATAGCCTCAAGGTCTTCTCTTTTGCTGAGAGTTTAGGTGGGGTGGAAAGCCTGATCACCTATCCGACGACTCAAACCCATGCGGATATTCCAGCAGAAGTGCGTCATTCCTATGGCTTAACAGATGACCTCTTGCGCTTGTCAATTGGGATTGAGGATGCCAGAGATTTGATTGCGGACTTGCGACAAGCTTTGGAAGGATAAGATAGATATGGGAAAATATGATTTTACAAGCCTGCCCAATCGTTTTGGGCATCATACCTATAAATGGAAAGAAGCGGAAGCTGATCGAGAAGTTCTACCAGCTTGGATAGCAGATATGGACTTTGTGGTTTTGCCTGAAGTTCGACAAGCTGTACAAGCCTACGCAGATCAGTTGGTCTATGGCTATACCTATGCCAGTGATGCTTTGATTGAGTCGGTTCAGGACTGGGAAGCCACACAACATGGCTATCACTTTGATAAGGATGCCCTCGTCTTTATCGAGGGTGTGGTACCAGCTATTTCAACAGCCATTCAAGCCTTTACAAAAGAAGGAGAGGCTGTTCTGATTAACACACCGGTCTATCCACCTTTTGCCCGCAGTGTCAAACTGAACAATCGCAGATTGATTACCAATTCTTTGGTGGAAAAGGACGGGTTGTTTGAGATTGACTTTGACCAGTTAGAGAAGGAATTGGTGGAAGAGGATGTGAAGCTTTATATCCTTTGCAATCCCCACAATCCTGGTGGACGTGTTTGGGAAAAGGAAGTGTTAGAAAAGATTGGTCATCTCTGCCAAAAACATGGTGTTTTGTTGGTTTCAGATGAGATTCACCAAGATTTGGCTCTCTTTGATCACAAACACCAGTCATTCAATACAATTGATCCAGCTTTTAAAGACTTTGCCCTTATCTTGAGTAGTGCCACTAAGACATTTAATATTGCTGGGACCAAGAATTCCTATGCAGTTATTGAAAATCCCAAGCTTCGTGTTGCTTTCCAAAAACGCCAGTTGGCCAATAACCAGCATGAAATCTCAGGCTTGGGTTATTTGGCGACAGAAGCTGCCTACCGTTATGGTAAGGACTGGTTAGGAGAGTTAAAGGAAGTCATCGAGGATCACATTAACTATATAGTGGATGTTTTGGGCAACGAAACCAAGATTAAGGTCATGAAACCGCAAGGTACCTACTTGATCTGGCTTGATTTTTCAGCCTATGACCTAACGGATGACCGCTTGCAAGAGCTTTTGAAGAATGAAGCCAAGGTTATCTTGAACCGAGGTTTGGACTTTGGAGAGGAGGGAACTCTTCATGCCCGCCTCAATGTTGCTATGCCTAAAACACTTTTGGAAGAAGTTTGCCAACGCATCGTGACCACTTTTGATACACTTTAAAATCGAGCCTTCTAGGAGAAAAGTCTTCCTAGAAGGCTATTTTCATAGGGGAAAATGTGGTATAATGAAAAGATAAGATAAAGGGGTAACTATGGCTAAATTGATTCCAGGAAAGTTGCGCATGGAGGGTGTTATTCTCTATGAGACAGGCAACATTGAGATTATCAAGGAAAAAGGAAATCGCCTCTATACTCGTGTGGCGGGAGAAGACTTGCGCTACAGTTTAGAGGATGATCTTGTTTTTTGTGCTTGTGATTTTTTCCAAAAAAGAGGTTACTGTCTTCACCTCGCAGCGCTTGAGCATTATCTGAAGAACGATGAAGAAGGCCAGGTGATTTTACAAGCCTTAGAAAAAGGACATGAAGAGCAAGAAGAGGTCGAAACCAAGGTTAGTTTTGGTGGTAGTTTTTTGGAGCGTATTCAACCTCAGAAGAGAGAGAAAATCTACACTTTGTCGGCTCAAGGCCAGGTAGAAGCTGGAACCAATCGTCTCCTTTGGACTCTCCGAATCGGTTTAGTTGATAGTCAAAAATATTATGTCATTCGTGACATCCCTCTCTTTTTGAAGGTCTTAGTCCTTCGAAAATCATATATGATTGGGAAACACTATGAAAATGACTTGTCTTGGGATGCTTTTGATACAGCTAGTCAAGAAGTTCTTACTTTTTTATGTGGCTTGATTGAGGAGGGACTGAGTCAAGACCTCTTTTTCCCCAATCAAGGTCGTCACCTCTTTTTCCCTCTGACCTTTTTTGAACAGGGAGTGGAGTTGCTGATGAATTTGGAGGATTTTCATTTCGAACATCAGATTACTAGTTATGAAAATCTTCTCTTTCATGATTTAGATCCAGATGCAGAACTGTTCTCTTTTTCCGTGCAGGAGTATCCTGATTATTTTGAGATGGAGATTTCTGAAAGTGAGCGAGTCAACGTATTTTATGGGGGAGCGGTTCTCTTTCATAAGGGGAATCTTTATCTATTAAACCCTAAACAAATCAGCCTACTAAAGGAACTCAAGGAGCTCCCTCAGGAGGAAAGAGGGAGGAAATGCCTCCAATTTGATAACAGTGATCGTGACCGCTTGGCAGCCTGTTTGCCTTTGTTTGGACAGCTGGGCACAGTTTCTGCTCCTGAGCGCTTGCAAATCAGATCCTTTTCACCAATCTTTTACTTTGATAGGGAGGATGACGGTCGCATTCGTTTGGATATCGAGTTTGATTATGGAGATCTTAAGGTGACTAGTCAGCAACAGCTGGAACAATTACCATTTTCAAGCGATGCCGTCTTGGAAAACCAGCTATTTCAAGTCTGTTTAGGAGCTGGTTTTGAGGCTGATTTTCAGTCTTGGAGACAGGCTTTGAAGCCAGAGGCAGTTTATTCTTTCTTTCACCATACGATTCCAGCTTTTGAGAAATTGGGTCAGGTTTTCTTGTCTGATGAAATGAATCAGCTATACAGTGCCCAAGCTCCTCAGGTTCAGATTGAGTCCAAGGGAGGACTGTTGGAGATTCAGTTTGATTTCCAAGGGATTGCCCAAGAAGAGATTGATCAAGCTCTTAAAGCCCTGACCAGCAATCAGGATTTCTATATCAGTTGTTCTGACCAAGTGTACTTTTTTGATGAGGAAACCAAGCAGATTCGTCAAAATTTGCAGGAACTGGGAGTTGAGCTAAAAGATGGTTCTTTTCAAGCTCGAAAATCTCTAGCTTATAGCCTTTCTCAGCTTTTTGAAGGTCGAGACAGGATTTCCTTCTCAGAGGAATTTCAGCACTTAGCTCATGATTTGACTCATCCAGAGGATTTTCCTTTGGGAGATATACAGGTTCAGGCGAGTTTGAGAGACTATCAGGAAAAGGGTGTCCGTTGGCTCCAGATGCTTCATCACTATGGCTTTGGTGGCATCCTAGCCGATGATATGGGACTGGGAAAAACACTGCAAACTATTGCTTTTTTGACCAGTCAGGTGACCGAAGAAAGTCGGGTCTTGATTTTAGCGCCGTCAGGTTTAATCTACAACTGGGCAGATGAATTTAGAAAATTTGCCCCACAGTTGGATTTGGCTGTCGTTCATGGTTTAAAAGCGAATCGAGAAGCAATTCTTTCTGAAAATCACCAAATCTATGTGACTAGCTATGCCACCTTTCGTCAAGACAGCGAGCTTTATCAAGAGATGGCTTTTGATTTTCTCTTCTTAGATGAAGCCCAGGTCATGAAAAATGCCCAAACCAAGATTGCTCAGAGTTTGCGCCAGTTTGTGGTGCCAGCAGTCTTTGCTTTGTCAGGTACGCCTATCGAAAATCATTTAGGAGAGTTGTGGTCTATCTTCCAAATTGTGCTTCCGGGGCTCTTGCCAAGTAAAAAGGAGTTTATGAAATTACCGGCTGACCGAGTCGCGCAGTTTATCAAGCCTTTCGTCATGAGGCGTAAGAAAGAAGAAGTTCTTACAGAACTACCTGATCTGATCGAAGTCGTCTATAAAAATGAACTGGAAGACCAGCAGAAGGCCATCTATCTAGCCCAGTTGCAACAGATGCGAGACCGCCTAGCTCAAGTGACAGATCAAGAATTCCAGAGAAGTCGGGTAGAAATCTTATCTGGACTCATGCGTTTGCGTCAAATCTGCGATACGCCAGCTCTCTTCATGGACGATTACCAGGGAGCTAGTGGTAAATTGGATAGTCTCCGAGATTTATTGCTACAAGTGGCTGATGGTGGGCATCGGGTCTTGATTTTCTCCCAGTTCAAAGGAATGTTGGAAAAAATCGAGAAAGAACTCCCAGACTTGGGCTTGACTTCCTTCAAAATCACAGGTTCAACTCCTGCTCATGACAGACAAGAGATGACCAAGGCCTTTAATCAGGGAGAAAGAGACGCCTTTCTCATCTCTCTGAAGGCGGGTGGTGTTGGTCTTAATCTAACGGGAGCTGATACAGTTATTTTGGTTGACCTTTGGTGGAATCCCGCTGTCGAAGCCCAGGCTATCGGAAGAGCACACCGCATGGGGCAGGAGCAGATGGTCGAGGTCTATCGTTTGATTACCAAGGGGACCATTGAAGAAAAAATCCAAGAACTTCAAGAACAAAAGAAACATTTGGTTTCCCAAGTTTTAGATGGTACGGAGTCGCGTGCGAGTCTCAGTCTGGCAGAAATTCGTGAAATTTTGGGAATTTCTGAAGCCAGCACTTGAAAAATCAAGACAATACGCTATAATGAAGTGTTGAAAGGAAATACAAAATGAAACAAGATCGATTTCCATTGGTGTCAGATGATGAGATCATGCTGACCAAAATGCCAGTCATGGACTTGTACGATGAGTCAGACTTTATTAGCAATATCAAAGGTGATTACCGCGATAAGAACTATTTGGAATGGTCTCCTATCAATGAGGAAGAAACCGTAGTTTCTCCAGTGGTTAATAAGGAGTCAAAGCCGAGCCCAGAATCTAAAAAGGTTGAAAAAACGTATGCTGAATTGGCTCGAGAAGAGGCGCGTGCGGATTTGAAGAAGAAACGTTCAGCCAAGTATTTGACTCAGGATGTTAGTCATACCAGACGACACAATGGTTCAACACTTGTTCGTCAAGGAAACCAACCAACAGCACCATTTCAAAAGGAAAATCCAGGTGAGTTTGCCAAATTTAGTAAAAACTTGAGCCAGTCTCACTATATCTTAGCTGAGGAGGTTGGCCAAGTAGCGAATCCAATTTCAAAAACCCAAACGGAAAAAGCTAAAAAGAACAACTATGATTTTCTAAAGAAGAGTCAAATCTATAATAAAAAGAATAAGCAAACAGAACAGGAACGTCAGGTTGCCCAAGAGTTGAATCTGACAAGAATTACTGAGTAGGGGAGAAAAGCATGTCAAAAACATATCATTTTATTGGAATCAAGGGATCAGGGATGAGTGCCTTGGCCTTGATGTTGCACCAAATGGGACATAAGGTTCAAGGTTCAGACGTTGAAAAATACTACTTTACTCAACGTGGACTAGAGCAGGCAGGGATTGCGATTCTTCCTTTTGATGAAAAAAACCTACAAGGTGATGTGGAGATTATCGCTGGGAATGCCTTCCGTCCAGATAACAACGTTGAAATAGCCTATGCAGATCAAAATGGTATCAGCTACAAACGTTACCACGAATTCCTAGGTAGCTTTATGCGCGACTTTGTCAGCATGGGAGTGGCAGGAGCACATGGAAAAACTTCAACAACAGGTATGCTGTCACACGTCTTGTCTCACATCACAGACACCAGCTTCTTGATTGGAGACGGGACAGGTCGTGGTTCAGCTAATGCCAAATATTTCGTCTTTGAATCAGACGAATACGAGCGTCACTTCATGCCTTATCACCCAGAATACTCTATCATCACCAACATTGACTTTGACCATCCAGACTACTTTACCAGTCTAGAGGATGTTTTCAATGCCTTTAACGACTATGCCAAACAAATTACCAAAGGTTTGTTTGTATACGGTGAAGATCCTGAGTTGCGTAAGATCACAGCCAATGCGCCAATCTATTACTATGGGTTTGAAGCTGAGGATAATGACTTTGTAGCTAGTGATCTCCTTCGTTCTACGACTGGATCAACCTTCACCGTTCACTTCCGTGGACAAGAATTGGGTCAATTCCACATTCCAACCTTTGGTCGACACAATATCATGAATGCGACAGCTGTTATTGGTCTTCTTTACACAGCAGGTTTTGATTTGAACTTGGTCCGTGAACACTTGAAAACTTTTGCTGGTGTTAAGCGTCGTTTCACTGAGAAAATCGTTAATGACACGGTAATCATCGATGACTTTGCCCACCATCCAACAGAAATCATTGCGACCTTGGATGCAGCTCGTCAAAAATACCCAAGCAAGGAAATCGTGGCAGTCTTCCAACCGCATACCTTTACAAGAACCATTGCCTTGTTGGACGAATTTGCCCATGCATTGAATCAAGCAGACGCCGTCTACCTAGCGCAAATCTATGGATCAGCTCGTGAGGTGGACCATGGTGATGTCAAAGTAGAAGACCTAGCTAATAAAATCAACAAGAAACACCAGGTTATCACTGTTGAAAATGTTTCTCCACTCCTTGACCATGACAATGCTGTTTACGTCTTTATGGGTGCTGGGGACATCCAAACCTATGAATATTCATTTGAACGTCTCTTGTCTAACTTGACAAGCAACGTCCAATAAGGAAAACAGATGGAAATTCCAATCACAATAAGGCAAGCTACCTTATCAGATTTAGAAGAAATGTTGGCGATTGAAGAAGCCAATCCTTCATCAGAAGAGACACTTAGCCACCAATCCTTAGAAGAGAGTATCCGCAAGACTGCGGGTACCTTTCTTGTAGCTGGGGATGAAAATCAGCTCTTAGGCTATGTTTTGGGAGAAGCTCAGTCTATTCATCCCAAATGGATAGAAATAAAATCCTTGACCATTCATCCTGACCATCGGGGACAGGGGTTGGGAACTCTTCTTCTTGCGGCCTTGAAACAGGTGACAGTCGAACTAGATTATCAAGGTATTCTTTTGCAGAGTCCTGATGAACTACTATCATATTTTGAAATGAATGGCTTTGTTGAAGAAGAAGTGACCGAGAGTCATTATGGCAGTGGTTCTGAATGGTATCTGATTTGGGAAAATCCTTTTTATCAGGAGGAAATATGAAAATCAGACAAGCAAGATTTTCGGATTTAGATCGGATTATAGAGATAGAGCTTGAGAATTTTTCACTGGAGGAAGCCATTCCTCGTTCGGTCTTTGAGGCCCATTTTCAGGAAATTCAGACCAGTTTTCTGGTAGCTGAAAAAGAGGGGCATATTCTTGGTTATATCGAAGGTCCAGTCGTCCCACACCGCCATCTCCAAGATCAGTCCTTTACAGAAGAAATAAAAGACTATAGCCATCAACCTGGAGGTTATATTTCTGTGACTTGCCTATCTATTGCCAAGGAAGCACAAGATTTGGGGCTAGGGAAAAGACTATTAAAGGCTCTGAAAGAAGTCGCTTTAGAACATGAGCGAGAGGGCATTAACTTGACGTGTCATGATTACCTTATCTCCTATTACGAAAAGCACGGCTTTGTTAATGAAGGAATATCCCAGTCAAGCTTTGCTGGGGAAACATGGTATGATATGGTCTGGCAGCCGAAAAATAAAGAAAACTAGCTAGGGAATGCCCTAGTTGGTTGCTTTTCTGCGACTTTTAAGATATAATATTATGGATTGTCAACAAGGAGGTAATGCTTTTGACTGAAAAATCAAGAGAAGAAGAAAAATTAAGCTTTAAAGAGCAGATTCTACGTGATTTAGAAAGAGTAAAAGAACAAGATAGAAGAGAGAAAGAAGTAGAGATTCCAAATCTGACGGCTTCATCATCTCAAGCTAGTTCAGCAACTCCTTCAGATCTTGAACCAGAAACATCAACAGAAGAGTTGATGGCTGATTCCCTATCTGTTGTCGATAAAATCCTAAAAAATGCACCAAGTGTTCCTCCACTTTCAAGTGCTAGAACTGATGAAACGGATGACCAAGAAGAGAAAGAGATTAGACAGCCAATCATCGACAAGATTGAAGTTGTAGAATCTGAAGAACCTCTAGTAGAGCCGATTCATCTGGCTGAAGAACCTGTAGTGGAACCCGTTCAACCTAAGGTAGAACCAGTTGAGCTTAAACCCGAAGAAAAAGAATTTAACGATACTCCGACTAAGGTTGCCGTAACCTATAAAACAGAAGACAAGAAAGAGGAAATCACCCCAGGAATGCCTGAACGAGTTGAGCCTGTTTCTACAGAATCTAGCAGTGGATTAGCTGATGCTCCGCGTCGTAGTCGTCGTCAAGGTGCAACATCAACTAAGAAAAAGAAGAAATCAAAAGCCAAAGGTTGCCTAGTAACAGTTCTAGTTCTCCTAGTACTCGTTGCAGTTGGCGGTTACTTTGGTTATGGTTATGTGCAAGATTCCTTGAAACCTGTGGATGCGAGCTCTAAGGACTACGTAACGGTTCAAATCCCAGACGGTGCAAATGTTCAAGAAATTGGAAGCACCTTGGAAAAATCTGGTTTGGTTAAACATGGACTTATCTTTAGCCTTTATGCTAAATACTATAGTCATGCCAACTTGAAGTCAGGTTATTACAACTTGAAGAAGAGTATGAGTACGGATGAGTTGATTCAAGAATTGCAAAAAGGTGGGACTCCTGAAGCTCAGGCACCTGTTCTTGCAAACTTGACAATTCCAGAGGGCTATACATTAGAGCAAATCGCTCAAACAGTAGGACAACTTCAAGGTGAATTTAAAGAACCTCTTACTGCGGATGCTTTCTTGGCAAAAGCTCAAGATGAGACCTTTATCTCACAATTAGTAGCCAAGTATCCAAACCTACTTGGAAGTCTTCCAACAAAAGACAGTGGCGTTCGTTATCGTCTTGAAGGCTACCTTTTCCCGGCGACCTATACAATCAAAGACAGTACAACTGTTGAAAGTTTGATTGATGAGATGGTAGCTGCTATGGATAAGGCTATGTCACCATATTACGCTACGATCAAAGAAAAGAATCTGACAGTTAATGAATTGCTCAGCATTGCTTCTCTTGTCGAAAAAGAAGGTGCTAAAACCGAAGACCGCAAGATGATCGCAGGTGTCTTCTATAACCGCTTGAATGCTGGTATGCCACTTCAAAGTAATATCGCTATCCTATATGCTCAAGGAAAACTTGGTCAAAAGATTAGTTTAGCAGATGACGCTGGAATTGATACAACGATTGATTCACCATACAATGTTTACACACACCTTGGCCTCATGCCTGGACCGGTTGATAGCCCAAGTTCGGATGCGATTGAAGCAAGTGTAAATCAGACAAAGAGTGAGTACTTGTACTTTGTAGCAAATGTTGAAGACGGTAAAGTATACTTTGCGACAACAAAAGAAGAACATGATCAAAACGTTGCAGAGCATATCAATAGCAAGTTACCTCAAGCAAGTAGTTCAAACTAAAATTATGTGGTTTTCCACATAATTTTGTTTTAAAAAAGTAAATAGAAAAGAAAGTTAAAAAAATGGCAGAAAAAACTTACCCAATGACCCTTGAAGAAAAGGAAAAACTAGAAAAAGAATTAGAGGAGTTGAAACTCGTTCGACGTCCTGAAGTCGTAGAGCGTATCAAGATTGCTCGTTCCTATGGAGACCTTTCAGAAAATAGTGAGTATGAAGCAGCGAAAGATGAACAAGCTTTTGTTGAAGGACAAATTTCAAGTCTAGAAACAAAAATTCGCTATGCTGAAATTGTTAATAGCGATGCAGTTGCCCAAGATGAGGTAGCAATCGGTAAAACAGTAACAATCCAAGAAGTCGGTGAAGACGAAGAAGAGGTCTACATCATCGTCGGTTCTGCAGGTGCAGATGCTTTTGCTGGTAAAGTCTCAAATGAAAGTCCGATTGGCCGTGCTTTGATTGGCAAGAAGACTGGTGATACTGCAACGATTGAAACACCAGTTGGTAGCTATGATGTCAAAATCTTAAAGGTTGAAAAAACAGCCTAAATAGAATGAAAAAGGAGTAGTGAAGGTTTTGCCTTGCTCAACTCCTTTTTGGTTTTTTAGATAAAAAGGAGACTATATGAGTGAAAATAAGAAGAAAAACAAAATGGAGCGTGGTTTAACCAATCGTCATGTTCAGGTGATGGCCATTGCGGGGACAATCGGAACAGGACTTTTCCTAGGTGCTGGTCGCTCTATCAGCCTTACAGGACCTTCTATCATTCTGATTTACATGATTACTGGAGCCTTTATGTTTTTGATGATGAGGGCTGTTGGGGAGATGCTGTATCAGGATCCAGAACAGCATACCTTTATCAACTTTATCACCCGTCATTTGGGGAAAGGCTGGGGATATTTCTCAGTTTGGTCTTATTGGTTGTCAGTTGTCTTTATCGGTATGGCAGAAATCACTGCCATCTCAGACTATGTCCGCTTCTGGTTTCCCACCTGGCCTAGCTGGCTGATTCAGCTTGTCTTTTTAACGATTTTGGCTTTGGTCAATCTGATTGCGGTTAAGCTCTTTGGAGAAGTCGAGTTTTGGTTTGCTATGGTCAAGATTGTGGCGATTTTAGCCATGATTACCACTGGGGTCTTTATGGTTTTGACAGGCTTTAAGACACCGCATGGTGTTGCAAGTTTGGCAAATATCAGCGACCAGTTCTCTCTTTTTCCAAACGGAGTTATGAACTTTGTCATGGCCTTTCAAATGGTATTTTTTGCCTATCTGATGATTGAGTTTATCGGGGTGACAACTTCTGAAACAAAGAACCCTCGTCAGGTCTTGCCTAAAGCTGTTAAGGAAATTCCTCTCAGAATTATCTTCTTCTATGGGGGAGCTCTCATTGCGATTATGGCCATTATTCCTTGGTCTTATCTTAATTCTTCAGATTCTCCTTTTGTAACGGTTTTTGAACTGGCGGGGATCAAGTGGGCAGCGGCTCTAATCAACTTTGTTGTCTTGACCTCAGCAGCGTCTGCTCTTAACTCAACTCTCTACTCAACAGGGAGACACCTATATCAGATTGCCCATGATTCGCCCAATCGTTTCTTAAAGGCCATCAAGGTCGATACCCTTTCTCGCCACAATGTTCCACAAAATGCCATCATCGCCTCAGCAATCTTGATTGCTCTCGCCGCCTTTATCAATGTGTTGCCAGGTGTTTCAGATGCTTTTGCTTTGATCACAGCATCCTCATCAGGTGTTTATATCGCGATTTATATCTTGATTATGGTGGCCCATCTCAAATACCGCAAGTCACAAGATTTCATGGCTGATGGCTACCTTATGCCTCAGTATCGCTTGCTTAATCCCCTAACCATTCTCTTTTTTGTCTTTGTTTTTGTGACTCTCTTTTTGCAAGAGTCTACCTTCATGGGGGCAGTTGGTTCTGCCATCTGGATCCTTGTTTTTGGGATTTATAGTCAGTGGAAATTTAGAAAATAAATCATGAACTCATCAACTCTGCTTGGTGAGTTTTTTCTAGTTTGACAGTCCATCGAAATAAGACTATAATCAAGCTATAGTAGTTTATTGGGAGGTTTGGATGCACGTTAGATTAGAAAATAAGGAGTCGCATAAAGTGCAGGAAATAGGGGATTTGATTCGTGCTTATAATCGTTCCAAAAGAGAAGAGGCTGAGAGCGAGCCACTGAATCTTTATCTCGAAGACGAAAAGGGCAATCTCATGGCGGGCTTAGTAGCTGAGACTTTCGGAAATTGGCTGGAAATCGAATATTTGTTTGTGAAAGAGGAATTACGGGGACAAGGAATCGGTTCGAAACTATTGCAGCGAGCAGAAAATGAAGCCAAGAATCGAAACTGTCGTTTTGCTTTCGTGAATACTTACCAGTTTCAAGCGCCAGATTTTTATCTAAGCCATGGCTACAAGGAAGTCTTTACCTTGCAAGACTATCCCTACACAGGGCAAAGATACTATTACCAAAAGGATTTGTGACCTAGACTTCTTTCTTTTGGAGAGGAACTTAGCTAAGTATCAAAAAAGAACGAATACTCTTTATCATGTAAGATGGTAGAGAGTTTTTTGTTAATAAAATCTTACGAAATGACATTTATATATTGCATTAAGTTAGATATATGGTATAATGTTTTTAAAAGAAGAGCAACTTTTTAAAAATGTGAAGGAGGACGCTAGTGGCTAAAAATTTAAAATTAAAATTAGCTCGTGTGGAGCTTGATTTAACACAAGGGGATTTGGCAGAGGCTGTGGGTGTTACTAGGCAGACTATAGGCTTGATTGAAGCTGGGAAATACAATCCTAGTCTCTCCCTCTGTCAGTCCATTTGCAGATGTTTAGGCAAAACTTTAGATCAATTATTTTGGGAGGAAGAAGATGAAAAATAGAAAAAAACTCGTGATCAAAGATGAACGTACGGAAAAATTAGACGGAAAGATTTCAGGAGAAATTCTCTTGGGAATGTGCCTATTTTTGGCACTGGAAATTTTTGCCAAAGTTTATATTTTCAATTTAACACTTTTGTCCTATTTACCAGAATTACTTTTATTGATTGGAGTCGGTTTGTATGCCATTATTCGCCGCATGTATGTAGGAATTGATATTCGAGATATTGTTGAGAATACTGGAAAAGAAAGAATTTTATCTGCTTTGGGATTTTCTATAGTGATTTTATTGATTGATATCGTAGGCAATCGCGAGGAATTGGTCAATCTATTGACTTGGAAGTACTCCCTAAAAGTGCTTCTAGCAGTTATCATCTATCTTGTTGGGAGTTTTTCTATGGATAGAGTTATCCTATACTTGAATCGCAGAAATCAGCAAGTTTGGGAGGAAGAAGATGAAAAATAGATTTTTTTATTATCAATTATTAGACGAAAGAGAAGAACAACTGTTTAACAAAGCTGGGACAGAGACTTTTTATATGTTTATCGGGCTCATTCTGCTAAGTTATTTGGTGGCTGTATTAGCACCTGCTCTTTTTAATCCTGATATTCTTCTGGTTACTCTTCTTTTAGGAATTTTCTTCTTTTTCAATCGTGCACGACAACTTGGAGTGACCTACTATAGTCGTTTTCATTTTACGATTGTAGGGTGTTTGCTGGTAACTCTCGCTATTACGACTCTTTTGATGTTGCAGAATTATCAATTCAATATCGAAATTTATCAGCACAATCCTCTGAACGTTAAATACTTGTCTGCTTGGGTCATTACTTATCTGATTTACCTTCCTTGGGTTTTTATCGGCAATCTCGGCCTTAAAAGTTATGGCGAATGGGCTCAGAAAAAGTTTGAGAAAGATATGGATGAACTGGAGAATGGAGAATAGCTTGTTAGCTTTTTATCAATCTTGGTAAAATGTGTTATAATAGTACTAATTTATCGGACGGTGTGAAAGTGGTAGGATACTTTCATACCCTTGTAAAGTAGGAAGAAGGAAAACAGATGTATCCAGATGATAGTTTGACATTGCACACGGACTTGTACCAGATTAACATGATGCAAGTTTACTTTGACCAAGGAATTCACAATAAGAAGGCGGTTTTTGAGGTTTACTTCCGCCAGCAACCGTTTAATAACGGCTATGCGGTTTTTGCTGGCTTGGAAAGAATTGTACATTATCTTGAAGACTTACGCTTTTCAGATAGCGATATTGCCTACTTGGAGTCGCTTGGCTATCGTGGAGAATTCTTGGATTACCTACGAAATCTCAAGTTAGAACTAACGGTTCGTTCTGCTCAGGAAGGGGACTTGGTCTTTGCCAATGAACCGATTGTACAGGTTGAAGGCCCTCTTGCCCAATGTCAATTGGTCGAAACGGCTCTCTTAAACATCGTTAACTTTCAAACCTTGATAGCGACCAAGGCAGCACGTATTCGTTCAGTCATTGAAGATGAGCCTTTGATGGAATTCGGGACACGTCGTGCGCAAGAAATGGATGCGGCTATCTGGGGAACACGCGCAGCTGTGATTGGTGGCGCCAATGGTACTAGTAATGTGCGAGCAGGGAAACTCTTTGGCATTCCTGTCTTGGGTACTCATGCTCATGCCTTGGTACAGGTTTATGGAAACGACTATAAGGCCTTCAAGGCCTATGCTTCAACCCATCGTGACTGTGTCTTTCTAGTAGATACTTATGATACGTTGCGTATCGGTGTGCCGGCTGCTATTCAGGTAGCTCGTGAACTGGGAGACAAGATTAATTTTAAAGGCGTTCGTATCGACTCAGGGGATATAGCCTATATTTCCAAGAAAGTTCGCCAACAGTTAGATGAGGCTGGATATCCAGATGCCAAAATTTACGCTTCCAATGACCTAGATGAAAATACCATCCTTAACCTCAAAATGCAACACGCTAAGATTGATGTTTGGGGGGTGGGTACCAAGCTGATTACAGCCTATGATCAGCCAGCCCTTGGAGCGGTTTATAAGATTGTGGCTATCGAAGATGAAACTGGTAAGATGCGCAATACCATCAAGCTTTCAAGCAATGCTGAAAAAGTATCGACCCCAGGTAAGAAGCAGGTATGGCGCATTACTAGTCGTGAAAAAGGTAAGTCAGAAGGTGACTACATCACCTATGACGGTGTGGATGTTGCCAGCATGACAGAAATCAAAATGTTCCATCCGACCTATACTTACATTAAGAAGACCGTTCGAAACTTTGATGCTGTTCCTCTCTTGGTGGATATCTTTAAAGAAGGAACATTAGTTTACGATTTGCCTAGTTTGACTGACATTCAAGCCTATGCTCGTAAGGAATTTGACAAACTTTGGGATGAGTACAAACGGGTACTCAATCCGCAACACTATCCAGTGGATCTGGCGCGTGATATTTGGCAGGACAAAATGGACTTGATTGACAAGATGCGCAAAGAAGCTCTTGGTGAAGGAGAAGAAGAATGAGTTTGCAAGAGACCATTATCCAGCAACTGGGCGTCAAACCAGTGATTGATGCCCAGGAAGAAATTCGTCGTTCGATTGATTTCTTAAAGAGATACTTGAAAAAACACCCTTTCCTTAAAACCTTTGTATTAGGGATTTCTGGGGGACAAGACTCAACCTTAGCAGGACGTTTGGCGCAATTAGCTATGGAAGAAATGCGAGCAGAGACAGGAGATGACAGCTATCAATTTATCGCTGTTCGCCTACCTTATGGAGTGCAAGCTGATGAAGCAGATGCTCAAAAAGCCCTTGATTTCATCCAACCAGATGTCAGTCTAGTTGTAAATATCAAGGAATCAGCTGATGCTATGACAGCTGCAGTCGAAGCGACAGGAAGTCCTGTTTCAGACTTTAACAAGGGCAATATTAAGGCTCGTAGTCGTATGATTGCTCAGTATGCGCTAGCAGGAGCACATAGCGGAGCTGTTATTGGGACAGACCACGCCGCGGAAAACATCACAGGTTTCTTTACCAAGTTTGGTGACGGTGGTGCGGATATTCTCCCTCTTTACCGACTCAATAAACGCCAAGGAAAACAACTCTTGCAGGAACTTGGTGCAGACCCAGCCCTTTATGAAAAAATCCCAACAGCAGATTTGGAAGAAGAAAAACCAGGTATTGCTGACGAAGTAGCCTTGGGAGTCACTTATGCAGAAATTGATGACTACCTAGAAGGCAAAACCATCAGTCCAGAAGCTCAAGCAAGGATCGAAAACTGGTGGCATAAAGGCCAACACAAACGCCACCTACCCATCACCGTCTTTGATGACTTTTGGGAGTGAGACAGAAATCGATAACTCGAAGAGTTCGATTTCGTTGTCTCACCCCCGCAACGATGACTAGGTTTGAAAAAGCTTGGTAAAGCGCATTTCAAACCAGACAGCGACTGCGTCAAGTAACTAGATGAAAAACTTGTTTTCTAGCTGTTACTGAGTATAGTCTTTTTACCCTGAGCCTAGAAATAAGAAAGCGAAGATGGTCCGGGGACTTTTTTAGCTTGAGCCTTAAGCTTAGAAAGCGAGGTAACATTATGAAAGCAATCGGTACGCAAATATTACAGACAGAACGTTTGATCTTGAGAAGATTTGTGGAGAGTGATGCGGAAGCCATGTTTCAAAATTGGGCTTCGTCTGCTGAGAATCTGACCTATGTCACCTGGGATCCTCATCCTGATGTTGAGGTGACTCGGAATTCGATTCGAAATTGGGTTGCATCCTATACCAATCCCAACTATTACAAATGGGCTATTTGTCTCAAAGAAAACCCTGAGCAAGTGATAGGAGATATCAGCATCGTTGAAATAGATGAGATTGACTCTAGCTGTGAGATTGGCTATGTTTTAGGAAAAAATTATTGGGGTCGTGGTATGATGACGGAGGCCTTGAAAGCTGTGTTAGATTTTTGTTTTACTCAAGCAGGCTTTCAAAAAGTCAGAGCTCGTTACGCTAGTCTCAATCTAGCTTCAGGCCGTGTTATGGAAAAAGCGGGAATGTCTTATCTAAAAACCATTGCCAATGGTGTGGAGAGAAAAGACTACGTTGCGGACCTTATTTATTACCAGATAAGTAGGGAGGACAGGTGATTCTCTTTTCTGTTTCTACCAAAGTCAGACCTTGTCTGGCTTTTTTTGTGCCAGATTTCTGAATAAACTGATTAAATTCCTATTTTTCCCTATCATTGTCCCTGTTTTTTCTGGAGTTTTGGAGCTATAATAGTCCTATCAAATCAAAGAATGGAGGAAGGCAATGGACAATGTAATCTTTTTTATCAGTGTTTTTCTTGCTGGAATTCTTTCCTTCTTTTCTCCTTGTATTTTACCCTTGTTGCCGGTCTATGCAGGGGTCTTGTTGGATGACAAAGATGGTGCACAGGCTTCTAGTGGAAAATTTTCAATCTCACTTGTTAGTTTAGTGCGAACTCTGGCCTTTATAGCGGGGATTTCTTTTATCTTTATCTTACTGGGCTATGGAGCTGGTTTTTTAGGCAATTTGCTGTATGCTTCTTGGTTTCAGTATGTGACAGGTGCGGTCATCATTCTCTTGGGCTTACACCAGATGGAAGTCTTACATTTGCAGGGGCTCTACAAGGAAAAAAGGCTACAATTAAAGAGACAGGGGCAAAAGGGTAACGGCTATAGTCAAGCATTTTTACTGGGGTTAACCTTTAGTTTTGCTTGGACGCCATGTGTAGGGCCGGTTCTGGGGTCTGTTTTGGCCTTAGCGGCTTCAGGTGGTTCAGGAGCTTGGCAGGGAGCTGGTCTCATGTTGGTTTACACGCTGGGTTTGGCGCTACCATTTTTAGTTCTAGCTCTCGCCTCCAGCTATGTTTTGAAACATTTCCGAAAACTCCATCCTTATCTCGGAACCCTCAAAAAAGTGGGTGGTTTCCTCATTATCGTGATGGGAATCTTGGTGCTTTTGGGAAATGCTTCCATTTTGACTACATTATTTGAATAGAGAGGGAAAAGAAATGAAAAAATGGCAAACATGTCTTCTTGGAGTAGGCTCAATCTGTTGCTTGGCAGCTTGTTCGGCTAAAAACATGTCAGACGAATCAACTATGAAGGAGCAATCCAAAACAGAACAAGTCAGCTCGCAAACTGCGACTAAAGGTCAGGCAGTCGCTGATTTTGAACTAACAGGAGTAGATGGCAAGACCTATCGCTTGTCTGATTACAAAGGCAAGAAAGTCTATCTTAAATTCTGGGCTTCTTGGTGTTCTATCTGTTTAGCCAGTCTTCCAGATACGGATGAAATCGCTAAGGATGCAGGTGATGACTATGTGGTCTTGACAGTGGTGTCTCCTGGTCACAAAGGAGAACAAGCGGAAACAGACTTTAAGAACTGGTACAAGGGATTGGATTATAAAAATTTACCGGTTTTAATTGATCCGTCAGGCAAACTTTTGGAAAGTTATGGTGTTCGTTCTTACCCGACTCAAGCCTTTATAGACAAGGAAGGCAAGCTGGTCAAAACGCAACCAGGTTTTATGGATAAGGATATGATTTTAAAGACATTGAAAGAAATGGGGTAGAGAAAGACTATGAATGATAAAGTAAAATTGTTTGTCTTGGCAGGGGTCATTCTCCTAGTCCTAACCGGTTTCTATTTTCTATTGATGCGAAATACAGGGCAGACAGATAGCTCGCAAATTGAGAAAGCGTCAGTTAGCCAAGGAGGAAAAACAGTGAAAAAAACAGAAGTGAGTAAAGACGCAGACTTGCACGAAATTTATCTAGCTGGGGGATGTTTCTGGGGAGTGGAGGAATACTTCTCACGCGTTCCCGGAGTGACAGATGCCGTTTCAGGCTATGCAAATGGTAGAGGGGAAACAACCAAGTACGAATTGATTAACCAAACAGGACATGCAGAGACTGTCCATGTTACCTATGATGCCAATCAAATTTCCCTCAAAGAAATCCTGCTTCATTACTTCCGCATTATCAATCCAACCAGCAAAAATAAACAAGGAAATGATGTGGGAACCCAGTACCGTACTGGCGTTTATTACACAGATGACCAGGATTTGGAAGTAATCAACCAAGTCTTTGATGAAGTTGCTAAGAAATACGACCAACCTCTGGCAGTTGAAAAGGAACCCTTGAAGAATTTTGTGGTGGCTGAGGATTATCACCAAGACTACCTCAAGAAAAATCCAAATGGCTACTGTCATATCAATATCAATCAGGCTGCCTACCCCGTCATCGATGCCAGCAAATATCCTAAACCAAGTGATGAAGAATTGAAAAAGACCTTGTCACCTGAGGAGTATGCAGTTACCCAGAAAAATCAAACTGAACGAGCTTTTTCAAACCGCTATTGGGATAAATTTGAATCTGGTATCTATGTGGATGTGGCAACTGGCGAACCCCTCTTTTCATCAAAGGACAAGTTTGAGTCTGGTTGTGGCTGGCCTAGTTTCACCCAACCAATCAGTCCAGATGTTGCTACCTACAAGGAAGATAAGTCTTACAATATGACACGCATGGAAGTGAGAAGCCGAGTTGGAGATTCTCACCTTGGCCATGTCTTTACAGATGGACCTCAGGACAAGGGTGGCTTGCGCTACTGTATCAATAGTCTCTCTATTCGCTTTATTCCCAAAGACCAAATGGCAGAAAAAGGCTATGCCTATTTACTAGATTATGTCGATTAAGAAGTCTTTCCTAAGCAGTTAGAGGAGAATTTTGCTATACTGATACTAGTAAGTGGTAAAGGAGCGGAGCATGACCTACACAATCTTAATCGTAGAAGATGAGTATCTGGTAAGACAAGGCTTGACCAAGTTGGTCAATGTAGCAGCATACGATATGGAAATCATCGGTCAGGCTGAAAATGGAAGACAGGCTTGGGATTTGATTCAAAAGCAGGTGCCAGATATCATTTTAACTGATATCAATATGCCTCAGTTAAATGGCATCCAGTTGGCCAGTCTGGTCCGAGAAACCTATCCTCAGGTGCATCTGGTATTTTTGACAGGTTACGATGATTTTGATTATGCCTTGTCTGCTGTCAAACTCGGTGTAGATGATTACCTGCTCAAACCCTTTTCTCGTCAGGATATTGAGGAAATGTTGGGGAAAATCAAGCAAAAACTAGACAAGGAAGAAAAAGAAGAGCAGTTACAAGATTTATTAACTGATAAGTTTGAGGGAAATATTGCTCAGAAAATCCAGTCCCATCTAGCTGACAGTCAGTTTAGTTTGAAGTCTTTGGCCAGTGACTTGGGTTTTAGTCCGACTTATCTGAGCTCCTTGATTAAGAAAGAGTTGGGCTTGCCCTTTCAGGATTATCTGGTGAGAGAGCGTGTTAAACAAGCCAAGCTCTTGCTTCTGACTACAGATTTAAAGATTTACGAGATAGCCGAAAAGGTTGGTTTTGAAGATATGAACTATTTTACTCAACGTTTTAAACAGATTGCAGGTGTGACACCTCGTCAGTTTAAGAAGGGAGAAGGCCGATGAAGCGTTCTTCTCTCCTAGTAAGAATGGTTATTTCCATCTTTCTGGTCTTTCTCATTCTCTTAGCTCTGGTTGGGACTTTCTATTATCAATCTAGTTCAGCAGCCATTGAGGCCACTATTGAGGGTAATAGCCAAACGACCATTAGCCAAACTAGCCACTTTATTCAGTCTTATATCAAAAAATTAGAAACCACCTCTACCAGTTTGACTCAGCAGAAGGATGTCCTAGCCTATGCTGAGAATCCTAACCAAGTCCAAGCCAAGGGAATTCGAGATCTGTTTTTGACCATCTTAAAGGCAGACCAGGACCTGAAAACGGTGGTACTGGTAACCAAATCCGGTCAGGTCATTTCCACTGATGACAGTGTGCAGATGAAAACTTCCTCAGATATGATGGCAGAGGATTGGTACCAAAAGGCCATTCATCAGGGGGGCAATCCGGTTTTGACACCAGCTCGTAAATCAGACAGCCAGTGGGTCATTTCTGTTACTCAGGAACTTGTTGATGCAAAGGGAGCTAATTTGGGCGTGCTTCGCTTGGATATTTCTTATGAAACTCTGGAAGCCTATCTAAATCAACTCCAGTTGGGCCAGCAGGGCTTTGCCTTTATCATCAATGAAAAGCATGAATTTGTCTATCATCCTAAACGTACAGTTTATAGTTCGTCTAGCGAAATGGAGGCCATGAAACCCTACATTGAGACAGGGCAGGGTTATACTCCAGACCACCAATCCTATGTGAGTCAGGAAAAGATTGCAGGATCTGACTGGACGGTTATAGGCGTGTCTTCACTGGAGAAGTTAGACCAGGTTCGGAGTCAACTCATGTGGACCTTGCTTGGTGCTAGTGTAATATCTCTTCTTGCCTGTCTCTGCTTGGTGTGGTTCAGTCTCAAACGCTGGATTGCGCCTTTGGAGGATTTGAGAGAAACCATGCTGAAAATTGCTACTGGTGATCAGAATCTTCGTGCTAAGGAAGCTGGTGCCTATGAACTGAGAGAAGTGACTCGCCAGTTTAATGCCGTGTTGGATCAGGTTGATCAGCTAATGGCTGATATTCGCAGGCAGGAAGAAACGACCCGTCAGTATGAACTTCGAGCCCTATCAAGTCAGATTAATCCGCATTTCCTCTACAATACTTTGGACACTATCATCTGGATGGCTGAATTTCAGGATAGTCAGCGAGTGGTTCAGGTGACTAAGTCCTTGGCGACCTATTTCCGCTTGGCGCTCAATCAAGGAAAGGATTTGATTTCTCTTTCTGATGAAATCAATCATGTCCGCCAGTACCTCTTTATCCAGAAACAACGCTATGGTGATAAGCTGGAGTATGAGATTGATGAAGATTCTGACTTTGATAATTTAGTCTTGCCTAAACTGGTGCTACAACCCCTTGTAGAAAATGCCCTTTATCATGGCATCAAGGAGAAAGATGGACAGGGACATATTAAAGTTTCCGTCCAGAAAAAGGATTCAGGACTAATCATCCGCATTGAGGATGATGGTGTTGGTTTCCAAGCTACTAGCGATAGTAGTCAAAGTCAGCTCAAACGTGGGGGAGTTGGTCTGCAAAATGTCAACCAACGCCTCAAACTTCATTTTGGAGACAATTACCAGATGAAGATCAATTCTGCACCCGAAAAAGGGACGACAGTTGAAATATGCATTAATAAAATAGCAATTAGCTAACTCCCAGTCTATTCTGGGAGTTTTATGCGTAATTGGGCAAGCTTTCTAGGCTATCTATCTTGCTAAAACGTAGAAAAAACGATATGATAGATAATGACAAAAGAGGTATCAAGTATGAAGGAAAAAGATATTCAAAGAGACACAAGTCAGATTGTAAAAGATGTATTAGAAAAGGCCAATTTGAATCAGGGAAAAATCTTTGTTTTGGGCCTTTCTTCTAGTGAAGTGATAGGTGGTCAGATTGGCAAGGAATCCAGTCAAGAAATTGGGGAAATCATCGTGAAGACCATTCTAGTTATCCTAGAGGGAAAAGGGATTCATCTAGCTGTTCAAGGTTGTGAACATGTCAATCGAGCCCTCGTCGTTGAACGTCAGGTGGCAGAGCGGTTTGGTCTTGAAATCGTCAGTGTCCTTCCTACACTTCATGCAGGAGGTTCGGGTCAGTTGGCAGCCTTCAAGTTTATGCGGGATCCAGTTGAGGTTGAATTTATCAAGGCCCATGCTGGATTGGATATCGGAGATACTGCGATTGGCATGCATGTCAAGCATGTTCAGGTTCCAATTCGCCCTCTTTTGAGAGAAATTGGTCATGCCCATGTAACGGCTCTAGCTAGTCGTCCAAAATTAATTGGAGGTGCGCGTGCGCAGTATCCACAAGATTCTATCAGAAAGTCATGAGAATGAAAAAGACAAAACAACAACTAGAAAAAATTACCAAATATTCGATTCGTAAGCTCACTGTTGGGGTAGGTCCTGTAGCTATCGGGGCCTTCCTTTTTGGTGCCAGTACTCTTTCAGTAGATAAGGTGCATGCCAATGAAGTTAGCGGTGCTCATAGTGTTCATTACCGTTATTTGGCGGAGCAGGAATTGACCGAGTCTGAAAAAGCCCTGATTCACCATGAAGTTCCTACAGAATTTCAAGATGAAGATATTCTCTATGTAGTTTATCGCAAGAAAGCAACTAACAGTCAACAACTTCCTTACACAGGAAGTAAAGAACTATCCTTGGCTGGTCTTGGCTTGGCAACAGCCTCACTAGCAGTCTTTTTGGTATCCAAAAAAGGTCGCAAAAAGGTCCTAGGTGTTCTCTTGATTGGTTCTTTGGGAGCAAGCACTTTTGTACCTTATGGGACATTTGCATTTGAAAATAAAGAATTGCTTTCTTATAACCAAACTATTTCGGCCTCAACACATGAAGGCTTGGCTGAAGGGATTATCTATATTGATGGCTATGAATACATCGGATACTTCAAGGAAGCGGAACTCCATCCATCAAGACCAGTTTCAGCTGAACAGCCTCAGTTGCCAGTAGAGAAGCAAAGTTCAAAAGAAATCGAAAAAAACGAAGGCGTTCAAGATAGACCTGCTGTTACTCCTGAAATTGTCGTCGAGAAACCTCTAGTAGAGAATCCAGTTGCTCCTGCTGTTGAAGATAAACCAGTTTCTGAGAAGCCACAGGTTAGACAGGAAGAGAGCTTGGTAGAGATTCCTTTTGAAACAGTCACAAGCCCAGATGCGAATCTAGCAGAAGGACAGACTCGTATCGTCACAGCCGGAGTAAATGGTCAGCGTCGTCTTGTAACCAAAGTTTCGATGGTCAATGGTCAAGAAGTTAGAGAAGTCATTGAAGACCAAGTGGTTCAAAATCCTGTATCGCAAGTCATTGCAGTCGGAACTAAGAAAGAGGTACAACCTGCTCCAACTCCAGTACCACAAGCTGAACCAACTCACCAAGTAGCTAAAGGAACTCAAGAATCTGGCAAAGAAGGTCAAGCTTTAACTCAACCTGCATTACCAGATGCTCCAGTAGAAGTAAAAGGTACACAAGAGGAAGGTAAAGTAGGTCAAGCTCTTGTACAAGAACAGTTACCTGAGTACAAAGTAACTGAGGGAACCCTTGTTGAAACATCGACTACAGACCTAGACTACAAAACTGAAACGACTGAAGATCCAACCAAGTATACGGACGAAGAAACTGTCGTAAGAAATGGTGAAAAAGGTAGTCAAGTTACTAAAACAACTTATAAAACAGTAGAAGGTGTTAAAACTGACCAAGTTCTTTCAACTAGCACAGAAGTTACCAAGGAGCCTGTAAACCAACAGGTAAGTCGTGGGACAAAACCAATTGAAGGAACTCTTGTAGAAGAAAGTCTTGAAAAGATTCCATTTAAGGAAGTTGTTAAAGAAGATGACCAACTGAAAAAAGGCTTAGAAGTTGTAGCTCAAGAAGGAAAAGAAGGCCAGAAAAAAATCACCAAGACCTTTAATACCATTAAGGGAGTTAAAACAGAGGACGCTCCAAAAGTTACAGAGGAAATCCTTGAGGCACCTCAAGACAAAATTTTGAAACGTGGTACCAAGACCTTTGAAAAACCAGTATTGACCATCACAGCAGTTGAGCCTAAGGATTTGAAGCGTACTTCAGATGTTAAGTATAGTCTAGAAAACCCAAGTAAGGCAACTATAAAATCCATTACCCTAACTCTTAAAAAGGGTGATAAAATTGTCAAAACATTGACTATTTCGCCAGACAACTTAACAGCTAGTCTGACAGATTTGCAGTACTACAAGGATTATAAACTTGAAACGAAGATGGTTTATGACCGTGGTGAGGGTGATGAAGAAGAAGTTCTGAAAGAAGAACCACTAAGAATTGACCTCAAAAAAGTTGAAGTCAAAAATATTAAAGAAACAAGCTTAATAAGTGTTGATACTGATGGTGTTGAAACGGATAGTAGCTTCTTAACTTCTGTTCCAACTGATGTAAAACCATACTATCTAAAAATCGCTACGCATGATAATAAGGTGACCCGTCTTGCTGTGGATAAAATCGAAGAAGTTACTGTCGATGGAAAAACACTATACAAGGTCACTGCTAAAGCTCCTGATCTAGTTCAGCATACTAATGGTAATGAACTCAGTGAAGAATATGTTCATTATTTTGCCAAGCCAAAATCTCACGAAGAGAATGTCTACTACGATTTCAATGAATTGGTAAAAGCAATGCAAGCTAATCGTAAGGGGACGTTTAAGCTTGGTGCAGATTTGAACGCAGCAAATGTTCCAACTCCAAATAAACAATATGTACCAGGTGTATTTAATGGTCATTTAACAAGTGTTGATGGAAAACAGTATACCATTCATAATATCGCTCGACCATTGTTTGAGCGTATTGAAAATGCTTCTGTGAAGAATATCAATCTTGGCAATGTGAATATTAATATGCCTTGGGCAGAAAATATTGCACCTGTTGCAAGAATTGTTAAAAATGCTGTAATCGAAAATGTCAAAGTTACAGGCCATATTATTGCGAAAAATGATCTTGCTGGTGTGGTTAATAAATTAGATGGTGAGGGCGCTAAAGTTAATAATGTTGCTTTCATTGGTAAAATTGATGGTGTTGGGGATAAAGGATGGAATCTTGCTGGTATTGTGGGTGAGATTTGGAAAGGCCATGCGAATAAAACATATGTAGAAGCTGATATTACAGCAACTAAGGCTCGGGCTGCTGGTCTTGCGTCTACTGTTGACAATAGTTCGGACCCTAATGGCATCGGTAAATATGGGACTGTACGAAATTCAGTCGCTAAAGGAACAATTAAAGTTAAATCACCTGTAGATGTTGGAGGTTTCGTCAGCAAGAACTGGGTATGGGGTAAACTTGAAAATAATGTTTCAATGATGAAAGTTGAGAACGGTGAAGAATTCTATGGTTCCAGTGATATTGATTACGATGGGGGATACTTCACGAATAATGCTCTTGAAAGAAACTTTGTTGTAAAAGATGTTAGTGCAGGTAAACATTCGTTCAAATATTCTCGTTCACATAGAATTAGAGAAATTAGTCTCGAAGAAGCTAATACCAAGATTGATGCAATGGGAATCACTGCTGATAAGTTTGAAATTAAACCTCTAATTGAGGACACTCTCAACAATACAAAATCATTAGATGAGACCTATAAAGATACTCAAGATTACAGAATTGACCGTGAGCTTGCTTACCGTAACATTGAAAAACTTCAACCGTTCTACAATAAAGAGTGGATTATCAATCAAGGTAACAAGATTCCAGAAGGATCTAAATTACTAACTACAGAAGTATTGTCTGTAACAGGTATGAAAGATGGTCAATTCGTGACGGACTTATCTGATGCTAGTCACATTATGATTCACTATGCGGATGGTACTAAGGAAGAAAAAGTTGTCACACGTAAAGCTGATTCTCAAGTCCAACAAGTTCGTGAATATAGTATCGAAGGTCTTGGTGACGTCGTTTATACACCGAATATGGTTGTTAAAGATAGAACACAATTAATCAACGATATTAAAGCAAAATTAGCAGGTGTTGAATTGATTTCTCCTGAAGTGCGTGCGTTAATGGACAAACGTGGCAAAGCTGAAGAAAATACTGATGGTCGTAAAGATGGTTATATTAAAAATCTATTCCTTGAAGAAAGCTTTGAAGAAACGAAAGCTAATTTGGATAAATTAGTCAAAGCTTTAGCCGAAAACGAAGACCATCAATTGAATAGTGATGAAGCTGCCATGAAAGCTCTTCTTAAAAAAGTAGAAGACAACAAAGCTAAAATTATGATGGCTCTTACTTATTTAAATCGTTATTATGGATTTAAATACAATGATATGAGCATTAAAGATCTTATGATGTTCAAGCCTGATTTTTATGGTAAGAACGTTAGCGTTATCGATAGATTGATTCAAATTGGTTCACGTGAACATTTCTTGAAAGGGGATCGAACTCAAGATGCTTATCGTGATGTGATTGCGGGAGCAACAGGTAAAGGTAATTTAAATGACTTCTTAACATACAACATGAAACTCTTTACAGAAGATACTGATATGAATGTATGGTATAAGAAAGCTATTTCTCATACTAACTATGTAGTTGAGAAACAATCATCTAACCCTGATTTTGCTAATAAGAAATATCACTTATATGAAAACTTAAATAACAGTGAACATGGTCGATACATTTTACCACTTCTTAATACGAAGAAGGCTCACATGTTCATAATTTCAACGTACAATACGCTAGCGTTTAGTGCATTTGAGAAATATGGTAAGAATACAGAATCTGAACGTGAAGCGTTTAAGAAAGAAATCGATTTACGTGCACAAGAGCAAATTAATTACTTAGACTTCTGGTCAAGACTTGCCGCTGATAATGTACGTAATCAATTGTTGAAATCTGAAAATATGGTTCCATCAGCAATTTGGGATAACCAAGATGTTCCAGGTAATGGATGGGCTGACCGAATGGGTCATAATAAGAATGGTGACTATGCTCCAGTTCGTGAGTTCTATGGACCTACAGGTAAATGGCACGGATATAACGGTATGGGTGCGTATGCTTATATCTTTTCTAACCCACAAAATTCAGAAGCTGTATACTACATCATCTCTAGTATGATTAGTGATTTTGGTACATCTGCATTCACTCACGAAACAACTCATATCAATGACCGTATGGCCTACTTAGGAACATGGCGTCACCGTGAAGGGACAGATATTGAATCATTTGCTCAAGGTATGCTACAATCGCCATCTCTTACAAACTATAATGGTGAATATGGTTCACTTGGATTAAATATGGCGTACGAACGTAAAAATGATGGTACACAAATTTATAACTATGATCCTAATATGTTAAGTAGTCGTGAGAAGATTAATCACTACATGAAGAACTATAACGAATCAATGATGATGCTTGATTACTTAGAAGCAGAATCTGTCATCAAGAAAAATACTGGAACTAACGATAAGTGGTTCAAGAAAATCGATAAGAAATATCGCGAAAAAGCGAGCTATAATAAGTTAGAAGGTGCACCACACCAATGGGATTTAGTTCGTGATTTAAATGATGATGAGAAGAGTATGAAACTGACAGCTATTGATCAACTTGTAGATAACAACTTCGCTACTAAACACGGGCTACCAGGTAATGGTCATTACCGTACTGAAGGATTCGATTCTGCTTATACTGTTGTGAATATGATGACTGGTATTTACGGTGGTAACACAAGTAAGAGTACGGCTGGCTCAATCTCATTCAAACACAATACATTCCGTATGTGGGGCTACTACGGTTACCTTGATGGGTTCTTAGGGTATGCATCTAACAAGTATAAACAAGAATCTAAAGCAGCCGGTAACGTAGGTCTAGGTGATGACTTTATCATCCAAAAAGTTTCTAAAGGTAGATTTAATACATTAGAAGAGTGGAAGAAAGAATGGTATAAAGAAGTCAGAGCTAAAGCTGAGAAAGGTTTTGTAGAAATTGAAATTGATGGTCAAAAGATTTCAACATATGAAAAACTTCAAGAGCTATTCGATGCTGCAGTTGAAAAAGACCTTCAAGGTAATAAATTTGATAATACAGTGAATCTTAAATGGAAAGTTTACAAACAACTCTTGCAGAAATCAGACGGATTTACTGGAGATTTATTCACTAAATAGTAGATAGGACTAGTAAAATGAAAAAAGGTAGATCAGCTTTGTCTGTATCTGCCTTTTTGTGCTATACTTAAGATATGCATAGAAAAACAGTGATTGATTTTAGGGCTTTGGGGGAGAGATACACCTTCACTCAGCCTATCAAAGAGTTAAAAACGAGAGATTTAGCAGAAGTGGCAGACTTGCTGGCACAAGTGGAAAGCTACCAAGAGCAAGGGTATTATGTGGTGGGCTATGTCAGTTACGAGGCTGCACCTGCATTTGAGGAGAAATTAGCAGTTCATAAAGCTCCTTTACTGGCAGAGTATCTGCTATATTTTACGGTTCATGATAGCGTAGAAACATCGCCTATTCCTCTGACTTATGAGGAAGTAGATTTGCCTTCAAAGTGGCAGGAAGAAACATCTGCAGAGAACTATGAAAAAGCTATTTCCCAGATTCACCATCATTTGCGTCAGGGGGACACCTACCAGGTAAATTACACTGTCCAACTTAAGCAAGACTTGAGTGTCAATCCTTTTGCCATTTACAATCGTATGGTGGTAGAGCAGGAGGCGGGCTACAATGCCTATGTTGAACATGATGAGATGGCAGTGATTTCCATGAGTCCAGAGCTCTTTTTTGAGCAAAATGACCGTGAGTTGACAACGCGACCAATGAAGGGAACGACTCAGCGTGGAGTGACTGACCAAGAAGACCTTGCCCAGGCTAGCTGGTTGGAGCAGGATCCTAAAAATCGCTCTGAAAATATGATGATTGTGGACCTCTTGCGAAACGATATGAACCGTATTTCTGAAGTTGGAAGTGAGCATGTGGAGCGTCTGTGTCAGGTGGAGCAGTATTCGACCGTTTGGCAGATGACTTCAACCATCAAGAGTCAGTTACGACCGGATGTTGACCTAGTTGAAATCTTCCGTTCGCTCTTTCCATGTGGATCTATCACAGGAGCTCCCAAAATTGCGACCATGGAAATTATCAAGAACTTGGAGCCCCAACCCAGAGGAGTCTACTGCGGAACGATTGGTCTCTTGCTTCCAAGTGGGCGCCGGATTTTTAATGTCGCCATTCGGACCATTCAACTCTACAAGGGTCAAGCCATTTATGGGGTTGGCGGAGGGATTACTTGGGATAGCACCTGGGAGTCTGAATACCGTGAGGTTCATCAAAAGGCGGCTGTTCTCTATCGTAAACAAACTCGCTTTCAATTGATTACAACTGGAAAAATCAGCCAAAAACAACTGCTGTTTGAAGAACAACATCTGGAAAGACTGAAAAAAGCTAGTAGATATTTTGCCTATCCTTTTGATTCAGAAAACCTGAGACAAAAGATAGAGAAAGAGTGTCAGGCCTGCGATTTCCAACAGGACTACCGTTTGCGAATCATCCTCAGCAAATCTGGAGAGATAGAACTCAGTCGCCAAATCTTAACACCCCTCAATCCAAGTTTCTGCAAAGCTAAGCTTTGTCTGCAAGAAGCAGATTTGAATCAAGCGTTTACTTACTTTAAAACAACTCATAGACCACACTTAAGTCTAGGGGAACAGGAAATCATTTACCATAATGCAGCAGGAGAGCTATTGGAAACGTCTATCGGGAATCTAGTTCTGAAAATCGCTGGTAAACTCTACACACCGCCTACCAGTCTTGGAATTTTGCCAGGAATTTACCGTCAGCATTTGCTAGAAACAGGACAGGTAGAGGAAAAAGTCTTGACTGTGCCAGACTTGGACCAAGCGGAAACTATCTATGGCTGTAACGCAGTGAGAGGATTGTATGAGTTGGAAGTGATATGATTATGAATTTTTTAATTAAGTTTTAGATTTATTTGTTAATATTTAATATTTGATTTGAAAGCAAAATTAAATATATGGTATACTATAAGTATAAATCAATAAAAATAATGGAGATTTTTATGAAAAAATCAAAAAAAATTTTAGTAACCAGCTTAGCAACTGCAACACTGGGACTTATTGCATTATCAGATACAACTGGAGACTTTCCTTTTTCGGCTCAGCATGTTTCTGCTCAAGAAAAGGATGCATCTAAAAATGGTAAGGTTGTAAAAGAGAATACAACTTCGGCGTCAAATCAAGCTGAGAAATCAAAAACACCAGCGCAAAATCCTTCTGAGAAACCGAAAACACCAGCACAAAAACCTGCTGAGAAACCAAAAACACCAGCACAAAAACCTGCTGAGAAACCGAAAACACCAGCACAAAAACCTGCTGAGAAACCTAAAAATACAAGTCCTAAAGAGGATAAGTCCAAATCTACAGCTCAGTCTGGTTGGGTAGGCTCATCGTACTATGAAAATGGTACTAAAGTTACTAATAAGTGGATTTTTGATAAAAAAGCTAATTCTTATTTCTATCTAAATGCTTCGGGAAACTATGTCCAAAATGCTTGGGTAGGTAATTACTATCTTAAATCAGATGGTAAAATGGCTAAGAGTGAATGGATTTATGATAAAAACTATGGATCCTATTATTATCTAACAGCAGAAGGCAGCTACGCTCGAAACGCATGGGTAGGTAATTACTATCTAAAATCAGACGGGAAAAGAGCTAAAAATGAATGGATTTATGACAATAACTATGGGTCATACTATTATTTAACAGGAGAAGGCAGCTACGCTCGCAACACATGGGTAGGCAATTACTATCTTAAATCAGATGGTAAGATGGCTAAAGCTGAGTGGATTTATGACAAAAACTATGGATCCTATTATTATCTAACAGCAGAAGGCAGCTACGCTCGCAACAAATGGGTAGGTAATTACTATCTAAAATCAGATGGTAAGATGGCCAAAAATGAATGGGTAGATGGTGGTCGTTATTATGTAGGAGACGATGGTTTGTGGCAACCAAAACCAGCGCCAAAGCCAGCACCAAAACCAGCTGAGAAACCAAAAACGCCAGCACCAAAACCAGCTGAGAAACCGAAAACGCCAGCACAAAAACCTGCTGAGAAACCAAAAACACCAGCACCAAAACCGGCTGAAAAAACTAAAGAAACAACTCCTAAACAGGATAAATCACAATCTAAAGTTCAGTCTGGCTGGGTAGGAAATTACTACCTCAAATCAGATGGAAAGAGAGCTAAAAATGAATGGGTAGATGGTGGTCGTTATTATGTTGATTCTGATGGAAAAAAGGTTAAAAGTGACTGGATTTATGATAAAAACTATGGTTCATATTATTATCTAACAGCAGAAGGAAGCTCTGCTCGCAATAAATGGGTAGGAAATTATTACCTCAAATCAGATGGAAAGATGGCCAAGAATGAATGGGTAGATGGTGGCCGTTATTATGTTG
>NZ_JUNW01000041.1:0-32009 GCF_001075675.1 Streptococcus oralis | reverse complement strand
AAAATGTTTGTTTTTTTTGAATTGAAAATATATTAGGAAAACGATTGCGTAAATTCGGCTCGGTTTTTCAGAAAATAGAGCAGATATTGGGAATGAATTATCTTAAATCAGAAAATCTTTAAAATTTTTTCGCTTATTTCATAAAATATCAGTGGCAACAAGTTTTGTTTGATTAAAATAATTCAAAAAAATTTTTTAAAAACGCTTGCATTTGTTTTTGAAATGCGTTATACTTAAATTAACGCAAACGTTTGCGCCTTAATTGCGCAACGTTTTATAACAAACACATGAGGTGCTATTATGAAAAAACGTCAAAGTGGTGTGTTGATGCACATCTCTTCTCTGCCAGGAGCATACGGGATTGGATCATTTGGCCAGACTGCCTATGATTTCGTTGATTTCTTGGTTCGTACCAAGCAACGTTACTGGCAAATTCTCCCTCTTGGGACAACAAGTTATGGAGATTCTCCATACCAATCATTCTCAGCCTTTGCTGGGAATACGCATTTTATCGACCTTGATATCTTGGTAGAGCAAGGCTTGCTCGAAGCCAGTGATCTTAAAGGTGTTGACTTTGGTAGCGATGCATCTGAAGTTGACTATGCGAAGATTTATTACGCACGTCGTCCACTTTTAGAAAAAGCAGTCAAACGCTTCTTGGAAGTGGGTGATGTCAAAGATTTTGAGAAGTTTGCTAAAGACAACCAATCATGGCTCGAACTCTTCGCAGAATATATGGCTATCAAAGAGCATTTTGACAATCTTGCTTGGACAGAATGGCCTGATGCAGATGCTCGTGCTCGTAAAGCTTCAGCACTTGAAAGTTACCGTGAGAAATTGGTAGACAAGTTGGTTTACCACCGTGTGACTCAATACTTCTTCTTCCAACAATGGTTGAAATTGAAAGCCTATGCTAACGATAACCACATCGAAATTGTTGGGGACATGCCTATCTACGTAGCGGAAGATTCAAGCGACATGTGGGCAAATCCACATCTCTTTAAGACAGATGACAATGGTAAAGCAACTTGTATCGCAGGATGCCCACCAGATGAGTTTTCTGCCACTGGTCAGCTTTGGGGGAACCCAATCTATGACTGGGAAGCAATGGACAAAGACGGTTACAAATGGTGGATTGAACGTTTGCGCGAAAGCTTCAAGATCTACGATATCGTTCGTATCGACCACTTCCGCGGGTTCGAATCTTACTGGGAAATTCCTGCTGGTTCCGATACAGCAGCACCTGGTAAATGGGTGAAAGGTCCTGGCTACAAACTCTTTGCAGCCGTTAAGGAAGAGCTTGGTGAGCTAAACATCATCGCAGAAGACCTTGGTTTCATGACAGATGAAGTCATTGAGTTACGTGAACGTACTGGCTTCCCAGGAATGAAGATTCTTCAATTTGCCTTCAACCCAGAAGACGAAAGTATCGATAGCCCACACTTGGCGCCTGCCAACTCTGTTATGTACACAGGAACACACGATAACAATACGGTCCTTGGTTGGTACCGTAATGAGATTGACGATCCAACTCGTGAATACATGGCTCGTTACACGAACCGTAAAGAGTATGAAACAGTGCCACACGCTATGCTTCGTACAGTCTTTTCATCAGTTAGCTTCATGGCAATTGCAACTATGCAAGATTTGCTAGAATTGGATGAGGCAGCTCGTATGAACTTCCCATCTACCCTTGGTGGAAACTGGTCTTGGCGTATGACTGAAGATCAATTGACACCAGCAGTCGAGGAAAATTTACTTGACTTGACTACAATTTATCGCCGAATCAACGAAAATTTGGTAGAATTAAAGAAATAAGACATTATCAGGAGACACAAAAATGTTACCATTAAACGAATTTGTACAAAAACGTTACAATAAAACCATTGCAGAATGTAGCAATGAAGAGCTTTACCTTGCTCTTCTTAACTACAGCAAGCTTGCTAGCAGCCAAAAACCAGTGAACACTGGTAAGAAGAAAGTTTACTACATCTCAGCTGAGTTCTTGATCGGTAAACTCTTGTCAAACAACTTGATCAACCTTGGTCTTTATGACGATGTGAAAAAGGAACTTGCAGCTGCAGGTAAAGAGTTGATCGAAATTGAAGAAGTAGAATTGGAACCATCACTTGGTAACGGTGGTTTGGGACGTTTGGCAGCCTGCTTTATCGACTCAATCGCTACACTTGGTTTGAATGGTGACGGTGTTGGTTTGAACTACCACTTCGGTCTTTTCCAACAAGTTCTTAAAAACAACCAACAAGAAACAATTCCTAACGCTTGGTTGACAGAGCAAAACTGGTTGGTTCGCTCAAGCCGTAGCTACCAAGTGCCATTTGCACACTTCACCTTGACATCTACTCTTTACGATATCGATGTACCTGGTTACAAGACAGCTACTAAAAACCGCTTGCGTTTGTTTGACTTGGATTCAGTTGATTCTTCTATCATCGAAGACGGTATCAACTTTGATAAGACAGACATCGCTCGCAACTTGACTCTCTTCCTTTACCCAGACGATAGCGACAAGCAAGGTGAATTGCTCCGTATCTTCCAACAATACTTCATGGTGTCAAACGGTGCGCAATTGATCATCGACGAAGCAATCGAAAAAGGAAGCAACTTGCATGACCTTGCGGACTACGCAGTTGTACAAATCAACGATACTCACCCATCAATGGTTATCCCTGAATTGATCCGTCTTTTGACTGAACGTGGTATCGAACTTGACGAAGCAATCTCTATCGTTCGTAGCATGACTGCCTACACTAACCACACAATCCTTGCTGAAGCCCTTGAAAAATGGCCTCTTGAATTCTTGGAAGAAGTGGTTCCTCACTTGGTACCAATCATCAAAGAATTGGACCGTCGTGTGAAAGCAGAATACAAAGACCCAGCTGTTCAAATCATTGATGAAAACGACCGTGTACACATGGCTCACATGGATATCCACTACGGATACAGTGTTAACGGGGTAGCAGCCCTCCACACTGAGATCTTGAAGAACTCTGAGTTGAAAGCATTCTACGACATCTACCCAGAAAAATTCAACAACAAAACAAACGGTATCACATTCCGTCGTTGGCTCATGCATGCCAACCCAAGACTGTCTCACTACTTGAATGAGATTATTGGAGAGGGTTGGCACCATGAAGCGGATGAACTTGAAAAACTCTTGTCATACGAAGACAAGGCTGCTGTTAAAGAAAAATTGGAAAGCATCAAGGCTCACAACAAACGTAAATTGGCTCGTCACTTGAAAGATCACCAAGGTGTGGAAATCAATACAAACTCTATCTTTGATATCCAAATCAAACGTCTTCACGAGTACAAACGCCAACAAATGAACGCTTTGTATGTCATCCACAAATACCTTGATATCAAGGCTGGTAACATCCCTGCTCGTCCAATCACAGTCTTCTTTGGTGGTAAAGCAGCTCCTGCCTACACAATCGCCCAAGACATCATTCACTTGATCCTTTGCTTGTCAGAAGTGATTGCAAATGATCCAGAAGTAGCCCCACACTTGCAAGTGGTTATGGTTGAAAACTACAACGTTACTGCAGCAAGCTTCCTTATCCCAGCATGTGATATCTCAGAACAAATCTCACTTGCTTCTAAAGAAGCTTCAGGTACTGGTAACATGAAATTCATGTTGAACGGTGCTTTGACTCTTGGTACTATGGACGGTGCTAACGTGGAAATCGCTGAGTTGGTTGGCGACGAAAACATCTATATCTTTGGTGAAGATTCAGAAACTGTTATCGACCTTTACGCAAAAGCAGCTTACAAATCAAGCGAATTCTATGCTCGTGAAGCTATCAAACCTTTGGTTGACTTCATTGTGAGCGATGCTGTTCTTGCAGTAGGTAAGAAAGAACGCTTGGAACGTCTTTACAACGAATTGATCAACAAAGACTGGTTCATGACTCTCCTTGACTTGGAAGACTACATTAAAGTCAAAGAGCAAATGCTTGCTGACTACGAAGACCGTGACGCATGGTTGGATAAAGTCATCGTTAACATTGCCAAAGCAGGATTCTTCTCATCTGACCGTACAATCGCTCAGTACAACGAAGATATCTGGCACTTGAACTAATAATTACATAATTTAAACCCGTACCTTGAAGGTGCGGGTTTTGTCTTATCGGAAAGATTTATTTACAGTGCTTTCCCAACCAAAATCTCTGCTTCGATGGTAATCTCTGTCAGTTGGCTCCAGTCAATCTTAGTATGGTCAATGTGAAAGAGTAAGGGTGTCATGGCAAGCAGAGCTTGGCGTTGCTCAGCCGAGATAGGTTTTGTTAAGGAAGCAATCTGACGAGATTGGATACGGAAGTGTTCTTGGAAATGTTCCTTAATATCTTGATTAGAATAATCCTTCTTTGTCAGCTGGTTCTGCACCATTTGACGGATTTCCTTGAGGTGATTTTCAGTTGGGATAACCTTGATCAAGATACCGTCTTTGGATAAAACGCGGCGAAATTCTCCATAGTTGGCAGGTGAAAAGATATCAAGCAGGATATCCATGCTGGCGTCTTTTATAGGAAGACGGGCCAAGTCACCGACGAACCAATTGACTGCCCAGTTGGGTTCACTCTTAGCAGCGATTTGGACCGAGTCTTTTGAGATGTCAAAGGCATAGAAGGTTTTATCAGAGTGAGCTTCTTGGAGTTTGCGAGAGTAGAAGCCTTCACCACAGCCGATATCCAAGATAGTTTTGGCAGTTTCTAGGCTTGCAAGTAAGTCGGAGATTGCTTTTAAGATAGTCTGATAAAATCCGGCTTTTAGGATTTCTTGGCGGTTTTGGAAGTTTTCCTTGTCGTAGTTGGCAGATTGTTTGATTTGAGGTGCTAGATTGACATAGCCGAATTTTGCTAAATCGAAAGAGTGGCGGTTACTGCACTTGAGGCTAGTTTCGATCAAGGTCAGATTTTTTTGACAGATAGGGCAGGAAAAGGCGCTAGCAGTAGCGAAACGCTGGAGTTTGGGTTTGAGGTTTATATTCATAGTTTTAGTCTAGCAAAAGAGGCAAGCGAAAGCAAGTATAGGAGTATGTAGATATGAGATTCAATAGAAATAAATCCAATTCTTTAATCCATAGAATGGAATTGCTTTTATATCTAAATTGCTATATAATAATGATAAGGAGGAAACGACTATGTTAAAAGAAGTATTAACCGTCGCAAAAGTTGCGAAAAAATCATCACTCTTTTTGGGTGGTGTCGCATTTGGTACCCTTGGTTTGAAAATTTTGGCAAGTAAGGAAGCTAAAAAAGGTTATTCTAAAGCTTTGGCTAAGGCTTATAAGTTAAAAGACGAGCTAGATGCATCTGTTTCTGTTGTGAAGCAACATGGAGATGATGTCTTGCAAGATGCCAAATATTTGTACGAGCAAGAGAAAAAAGAAGAGCAATTAGATAGCCTTATAGGGGAATAATATGTCTTTTAAAGTGCTACATAGAGGATACCAACATATCCGATTATCATCTTCTTTTTCACTCACCTTGGATATTCAAGACTATCTTCGTTCCTTGGTGAGAGATGAAAAGGGGATTGAGTCTATCCAGTTTTACATGGATCAACAGCACTTTACTCTACGCATAAAAGAAGGCTTTTCTGTATTAGATAATGCAGAAGCCTTTTTAAAAAGAATTGATAAAGGGAAAGTTTCTGAGTTGATGACTCTTCCCATTCGTAGAGAAGAGAGTGCTTATTCTATTGTTTCAGGTGCAGCGATTAAGCGTATACTTTTTCGTAGTTTTGTGCCGTATCCTATTCGCTATATATGGACCTGTTACCAGGCTTTTGGCTATATTAGAGAAGCTTATCAAACACTAGCGCGTAAGGAACTAACGATGGAGGTCCTGGACTGTTCGGCGATTTTATTGTCCTTGTTTATGAACCAATCCAAGACGGCTAGCAATATCATGTTTATGCTTGATTTGGGGAATCATTTAGATCAGTGGTCCTTGAAAAAAACTGCAACAGATTTAGAACAAAGCCTTCTTGCAAAAGAGAGCGATGTATTCTTGGTACAGGGCGATACGGTCGTTAGTATCAAGAGTTCCGATGTTCAAATAGGAGATGTCTTGGTCCTATCTCAAGGAAATGAAATTCTGTTTGATGGACAAGTAGTTTCAGGTTTAGGTATGGTCAACGAAAGTTCCTTGACGGGAGAGAGTTTTCCAGTTGAAAAAAGAGAGTCTGATTTGGTTTGTGCAAATACAGTATTAGAAACTGGAGAGTTGCGCATTCGTGTAACCGATAATCAGATGAACAGCCGGATTTTACAACTGATTGAGTTGATGAAGAAATCTGAAGAAAACAAGAAAACGAAACAACGCTATTTCATCAAGATGGCGGATAAGGTCGTCAAATATAATTTCTTGGGGGCTGGGCTGACTTACCTATTAACAGGTTCTTTTTCTAAGGCTATCTCTTTCCTATTGGTCGATTTCTCCTGCGCTTTGAAAATCTCTACTCCTGTAGCTTATTTAACAGCTATCAAGGAGGGGTTGAATCGTGAAATGGTGATTAAGGATGGGGATGTTCTGGAGAAATATCTGGAAGTTGATACTTTCTTGTTTGATAAGACAGGAACAATCACAACTAGTTATCCTATAGTTGAAAAGGTGTTACCTTTTGGGGACTATAGTGAGGAAGATATTCTCAGAATCAGTGCCTGTCTTGAGGAACACATTTATCATCCTATTGCTAATGCCATCGTCAAGCAAGCTGAGATAGAGGGGATTGAACATGAGGAAATGCATGGGAAACTCCAATATATCGCAAGCAAGGGGATCAAATCTCATATAGATGGGCAACCAGTTCTTATTGGGAATTATGTTTTGATGCAGGATGAGCAAATTCATATCAGTTCGGAACAAAATGCTTTAATTGAAGAGTATAAGAGCCACTACAATCTCTTATTCTTAGCATATCAGAATGAATTGATTGGAATGTTCTGCATCCATACTCCTTTGAGAAAAGAAGCAAAAGCAGCCTTGGAGAAACTTAAGGCACAAGGGAAAAAATTGATTCTGGCAACAGGGGATACCCTGGTTAGGACAGAGGAATTAGTAAAAGATTTGCCCTTTGATCAAGTCTATACAGACTTGAAACCTGATGGGAAGTTTGAGTTAGTAGAGAAACTGCAGAGAGCAGGTCACACTATTTTGATGGTTGGGGATGGATTGAATGACTCGGCTGCTCTAACCCTATCAGATATCGGTGTGGTGATGAATGAAAGCGCAGATATTTCTAAGCAGATGAGTGATATCTTATTGTTAGATAATCGCTTGGATTTCTTCCAAGAGTTGGATTCGCTATCATCATCTTTGCAAATACTCATCAAGAAGAATATTCAAGATACCGTTGTCGTAAATAGTAGTTTGATTGGCTTTGGCTTGTTTAATTGGCTCAGTCCTTCAAATCTCTCTATCTTACATAATCTAACAACCTTGCGCATTGTCTTGCGTAGTCTGTCTATTAAAAATAGATAGATGAGAGTTATTAACAGCAAAAAGGAGTTACCTTTCTCGAGGTTAACTCCTTTGTTTATAGATAAATGTTGAACAGTTTAGTAAGTCAATACAAAGTATTTTTTCTTACCACGACGGATAACAGTGAGTTCGTTCTCTAACTTATCTGCGTCATTCAAGACATAGTCAAGGTCTTGGATACGATCACCGTTGACGTAGATAGCTCCATTTTGAACATCCTCGCGGGCTTGACGTTTTGAATTAACCACACCAGAAGATACGAGGAGTTCTACGATGTTGTGATTTTCGTCTGCCTGTACTTGGTAGTTTGGCACTCCACGAAGTCCTTGTTTGAGTTCTTTGACAGAAAGGTTTTTGATGTTTCCAGCAAAGAGTTGCTCAGTGATGTTGAGGGCTTCTTTGTAGGCTTCTTCTCCGTGGACAAGAGTCACGACTTCACGAGCCAAGACTTTTTGAGCCAAGCGTTCATGAGGAGCAGCCTCAAACTGCTTGCGGATGTCTTCAATCTCATCTAGTGACAAGAAAGTAAAGATTTTCAAGAAGCGAACAGCGTCAGCGTCCATGACATTCATCCAGAATTGGTACATTTCGTATGGAGAAGTCTTTTCAGGATTGAGCCAGACTGCATTTCCTTCAGATTTACCAAATTTCTTACCAGTTGCATCTGTAATGAGTGGCACTGTGATAACGTGACCAGTCTTGTCAGCCTTACGACGAAGCAATTCGGTACCTGCAGTCATATTTCCCCATTGGTCAGAACCACCGATTTGTAGGGTGACGTTGTGCTCTTGGTTAAGGACGTAGAAATCATACCCTTGCATGATTTGGTAGGCAAACTCAGTGTAAGAAATCCCTGTTTCAATCCGTTTCTTCACAGACTCTTTGCTCATCATGTAGTTGACAGTAAAGTATTTTCCGACGTCACGGAGGAAGTCAATGAAGCTGATGCTGCCAAACCAGTCGTAGTTGTTGACCATGACAGCTTTATTTTCACCATTTTCAAAGTCAAGAAAACGAGAAAGTTGTCCTTGGATAGACTTGACCCAGCCCTCTACTGTGTCTTTTGTTTGGAGACTACGCTCAGCATCTTTGAAGGACGGATCTCCGATGAGACCTGTAGCACCGCCAACGAGCGCATAAGGTTTGTGACCTGCTAATTGCAAGCGACGACTGGTCAAGATTGCGACAAGGTGACCGAGGTGAAGACTGTCAGCAGTTGGATCGTAGCCAGTATAATAAGAAACTTGACCTTCTTCTAGGGCTTTACGCAAAGCTTCTTCATCAGTCGTTTGAAAAATCAAACCACGCTCTTTTAGCTCATCAAAAATGTGCATATGTCTTTTCTCCTTTTTAAAATATTGTTTCTACCTATTGTATCACAAACTTGGGCAATAGCCTAGTAGAATAGGGAAGAAAGTGGCTATTTTATTGAAAGTTTACCTTTTATGGTATAATAGAGAAAGTGAGGACATTCATGAAAAAAAGAATTGATGAATTAAAAACAAAAATGCTGCATTTTTTCCAGCAACTAACTGCCAAATGGAAGAAAAAACAAGCAAGTAAAAAGACTGATAAGAAAGTAGCTTCTTCTAACAAACTCAAAAGGGTAGGGTCCATTTTTGCTAAGATTTTGAGTGCTTTTAAAGTGACCTTCAACACTCTCTTTATTCTAGCCTTTATCGGAGGTCTGTTGGGAGCGGGTGTGGCCATGGGCTATGGGGTTGCTCTATTTGACAAAGTCAAGGTGCCTCAAACAGAGGAATTGGTCAAACAAGTGAAGGATATTGCCTCCATCTCAGAAATCACTTATTCTGACGGTAGTACCATTGCCTCAATCGAGGGCGATTTATTGCGCACTTCAGTCGCTTCAGATGCTATCTCAGACACCCTTAAGAAAGCTATTGTTGCGACAGAGGACGAGCATTTCCATGAGCACAAGGGAGTTGTGCCTAAGGCCGTTATTCGTGCGACTCTGGGAACCTTTGTCGGTTTGGGATCGTCTAGTGGTGGTTCGACCTTGACGCAGCAGGTCATCAAGCAGCAAGTGGTGGGGGATGCTCCAACTCTGGCTCGTAAGGCTAAAGAGATTATTGATGCTCTAGCTTTAGAACGGGCCATGGGTAAGGATGAGATCTTGACAACCTATCTTAACATTGCTCCTTTTGGACGCAATCACAAGGGCCAAAATATTGCAGGTGCGCAGCAGGCTGCAGAGGGAATTTTTGGAGTTAATGCATCGGATTTGACAATACCTCAAGCCGCCTTTATCGCAGGTTTGCCACAGAGTCCTATTAGTTATTCTCCTTATGAATCTGACGGCAGTATGAAGAGCGATGAGGATATGGCCTTGGGAATCAAGCGTGCCAAGGATGTCCTCTACAATATGTATCGGACAGGAGCTCTGAGTCAGGAAGACTACGACAAGTACAAGGATTATGACTTCAAGCAAGACTTTCTGCCATCAGGTAGTGTCAGTGGTACTTCGCGCGACTATCTCTACTATGCAACCTTGGCAGAAGCAACTAATCGGATGTACGACTACCTTATCCAGAGAGATAATGTTTCTGCGCAAGAGCAAAAAAATGAATCGATCCAGAAAGCTTATCGCGATCTAGCGACGAAGGAAATCGAGAATGGTGGCTATAAGATCACCACGACTATTAATAAAAACGTCCACACTGCTATGCAAAATGCAGTTGCTAACTACGGCAGTTTGGTAGATGATTCGACAGGCCAGCCTGAAGTAGGGAATGTCCTCATGGACAACCAAACGGGAGCCATCCTTGGATTTGTTGGTGGTCGTAATTATCAAGAAAATCAGAACAATCACGCTATCGATACCAAACGTTCTCCAGCTTCAACTACTAAGCCTATACTGGCCTATGGTATCGCGATTGACCAAGGTTTGATGGGAAGTGCAAGTATCTTATCAAACTATCCGACAAACTTCTCAAACGGCAATCCTATCATGTATGTCAATAGTCCTGGTACAGCGATGATGACCTTGGGAGAAGCCCTCAACTATTCATGGAACATTCCAGCCTACTGGACTTATCGTACGCTTCGAGAGAAGGGTGTCGATGTCAAGGGCTATATGGAAAAAATGGGTTATGAAATCCCAGAATATGGCATTGAAAGTTTACCGATGGGTGGAGGAATTGAGGTTACAGTTGCCCAGCATACCAACGGATATCAGACAATAGCTAACAACGGGGTTTACCACAAGAAACACATGATTGCCAAGATCGAATCAACGGATGGTCGAGTGGTCTATGAGCATAAGGATGAGCCTGTGCAGGTTTATTCAAAAGCGACAGCAACCATCATGCAAAGTCTGCTCCGTGACGTCATTTCATCTCGGATTACTTCTAGCTTCCAGACCGACTTGGCTTCGATCAATCCAGGCCTAGCTCGTGCTGACTGGATCGGAAAAACTGGTACGACCAATGAAGATGAAAACATGTGGCTCATGCTTTCTACTCCGAGATTGACTCTAGGTGGCTGGCTAGGTCATGATGATAACCGACCGCTAGCCAAGGGTGCTGGTCACTACCGCAATGCCAAATACATGGCTTACTTGGTCAATGCTATCCAGCAAGCTGAACCTGGAATATGGGGAAATGATCGCTTTAATCTAGATTCAAGTGTGACCAAGTCCCAAGTTCTCCGATCAACAGGCCAAAAGCCCGGCAAAGTTTCCATCAATGGTAAGGAAATCGAACTTTCTGGTTCTACAGTGACAAGCTACTGGGCTACTAAAGAAGGTGCCCCAGTGACCACCTATCGCTTTGCTATTGGAGGAAGCGATGCAGATTATCTGAACGCATGGAAGAATATTCTAGGAAGCATTCCGGCAGTGACTCCTCCAAGTTCAAGCAGTGGATCAGGATCAAGTTCAAGTAGTAGCTCAGGGGCAAATTCGAACAACAACACTCAAAGTGGTTCGTCAGGTCGTTCCCGTCTATTTAATCGATAATAAAAAAGTAGCAAGAGGCAATTTTTCTTCTCTTAGCTACTTTTTTCTTTTTCTATTTCGTGTTACAATAAGGGAATGAATAAGTATCAAAAGAAGATTTTTAAGGGAACCTTGTATTCACTGTTCTCAGGTCTGATTTGGGGGATTTGCGGGATTTTAGGAGAGTATTTTTTTACTCATTACCCAGTATCGTCTGGTTGGATTACCTCTATGCGTTTGCTGGTGGCGGGGAGTTTGGTTTTAGCTTTATCTGCCTTTCAGTTGCGTGGTCGCTTGTTGGATATCTGGAAAGATAAGAAAAATTATCTACCTTTTTTAGCCTATGCTATTCTAGGTATTTTTTCTGTGCAGTTTTTCTTTTATCTCTGTGTTGAGTATTCGAATGCGACGACGGCAACCATTTTACAATTTATCAGCCCCGTTTTTATTTTGTTTTACAATCGCATTGTCTACCAGAAGAAGGCTTCGATTACAGCGATTCTCTATGTTTTGATTGCCATGCTAGGTGTTTTTTTGATGGCTACGAAAGGGGACTTGTCCCAGTTGTCCATGACACCCTTGGCTTTAGTGACAGGCTTGCTCAGTGCAGTAGGGGTCATGTTTAATGTTATCCTACCCCAGCGTTTTGCACGGCGCTACGGATTTGTTCCGACTGTTGGTTGGGGGATGATTCTGGCAGGGCTCTTTAGTAATCTGCTCTATCCAGTCCATCATGTCACCTTCCAATTGGATGCTACCAGCTTGTTGATTTGTTTGATTATTGCCGTATTTGGAACAGCTTTTGCCTTCTTCCTGTCTATGAAGGCCGTCTCTCTCGTTTCTCCTCTGGTTGTCTCTGTAGTGAGCGCTAGCGAACCGCTCTCTTCAGCTTTATTAAGTGTTCTTTTTTTGGGATTGGTCATGGATGGTTTTTTGGCCTTAGCTATGGTGTTGATTATCGTTCCGATGATTTTCTTATCTGTAGAAGAGGTAAAACAAGCCAGGTAAAGATGATTATTTGATAGTTGAGGCTTCAAATTTGAGGCCTTTTTTGGTAGAATAGGTATCATTATAACGAACCAGGAGGCACCTATGACTGCTACAAAAATGAACGCCCAAGAAATTATCCAATTTATCGCCAATGCTGAAAAGAAAACCAGTGTCAAAGTAACTTTTGAGGGAGAACTTGCAACTGCTGTACCAAGCTCTGTTGTCAAACTAGGAAATGTTTTATTCGGAGACTGGAAGGATGTTGCTCCGCTTCTTGAAGGTTTAGTAGAAAATCAAGACTATATTGTTGAGCAAGATGCTCGTAATTCTGCAGTTCCTTTACTGGATAAACGTGATATCAACGCTCGTATTGAGCCAGGTGCTATTATCCGTGACCAGGTGGAAATTGGTGACAATGCTGTTATCATGATGGGAGCTGTTATCAATATCGGTGCTGAAATCGGTGCAGGAACCATGATTGACATGGGTGCCATCCTTGGTGGCCGTGCCATCGTTGGAAAAAACAGCCACGTTGGTGCAGGTGCAGTTTTGGCGGGTGTGATTGAGCCAGCTAGTGCTGAACCAGTCCGTGTCGGAGACAATGTTCTTATCGGTGCTAATGCAGTGGTTATCGAAGGGGTGCAAATCGGCAGTGGTTCAGTTGTCGCTGCAGGAGCTATCGTTACCCAAGATGTCCCAGAAAATGTGGTGGTAGCAGGTGTTCCGGCTCGTATCATCAAAGAAATTGATGCCCAAACCCAACAAAAAACAGCGCTTGAGGATGCGCTTCGTACCTTGTAATTGTAAAAGTAAAAAAGAGGCGGATACTTCTTCCAGCCTCTTTCTTCTATCAAAAGGAGGATCGATAGATGTTAGATTTGATTCAGACTAGACGAGATTTACACCAGATTCCAGAGATTGGCTTGGAAGAGTTCAAGACTCAGGCTTATTTGCTGGATGTGATTGAAAAATTGACTACGGGCAAGGATTTTGTTCAAATTCGAACTTGGCGGACAGGGATTTTGGTCTACCTGCAGGGAAGTCAGCCGGAACGAACCATTGGTTGGCGAACAGACATTGATGGCTTGCCTATCGTCGAACAAACAGGACTGCCTTTTGCCTCTCAGCACCAAGGTCGCATGCATGCCTGTGGCCATGATTTTCATATGACCATTGCCTTGGGCTGTTTAGAACGTGCTCTTGAGGAGCAACCCAAGAATAATCTGCTTTTTCTGTTTCAACCTGCTGAAGAAAATGAAGCTGGTGGCATGCTCATGTATGAGGACGGTGCTTTTGGGGACTGGCTACCAGACCAGTTCTATGGACTCCATGTTCGTCCGGATTTGAAAGTTGGTCAGATTGCGACCAATACACATACGCTCTTTGCAGGGACTTGTGAAGTGAAGATTCGTTTCAAAGGAAAAGGGGGGCACGCTGCTTTTCCACATGAGGCCAATGATGCCTTGGTGGCTGCTAGCTACTTTATCACTCAGGTGCAGTCAGTGGTTAGCCGCAATGTTAATCCAATCGAGGGAGCAGTGGTGACCTTTGGTGTTTTCCAAGCTGGTGTTGCGAATAATGTCATCACAGATACAGCCTTTTTACATGGTACCATTCGCGCCTTGACTCAGGACATGAGCCTCTTGGTACAAAAAAGAGTCAAGACAGTCGCAGAAGGGGTTGCAGCAGCCTTTGATATGGAAGTCGAAGTAGAACTCAAGCAAGGAGGCTACCTACCTGTAGAGAACAATCCAGCCTTGGCGCGTGAACTGATGGACTTTTTTGAAGAGAAAGATGGAATCGAGTTGATTGATATCGAGCCTGCTATGACTGGTGAGGACTTTGGTTATCTCCTTTCGAAGGTAGATGGCGTTATGTTCTGGCTAGGTATCGATAGTCCCTACGCCCTTCATCACCCTCAGATGAGCCCTAAGGAAGAAGCCTTAGCCATTGGGGTAGATGCGGTCTCTAGTTTCTTGAAAAAGAAGGCAGCAGAGTAGAGGAGTTGTCTATGAAAGCAGAACTACGCAAGCAAGTCTTGCAAGAAATGAAGACTCTATCTCAGGAACAAAAACAGGCTATGGATCGAGCTTTAACTGAGCGATTTTTAAAGCATCCCTTTTACCAAGAAGCCAAGACCATCGCAACCTATCTCTCCTTCCCTCATGAATTTCAAACGCAAGAACTGATTGAGCAGGCGCTGAAGGACGACAAAAAGGTTCTGATACCCAAAACCTATCCCAAGGGGCGCATGGAATTTGTGGTCTATCATCCGCAGCAGTTGGCAAAAACTTCCTTTGGTTTACTGGAACCGCAAGGAGACTTGGAAGTGGTGGAACCGTCTCAGATTGATTTAATTCATGTTCCGGGCTTGGCTTTTACAACAGAGGGCTATCGGATCGGATATGGTGGAGGATACTACGACCGCTATCTAGAACATTTTGCTGGGCATACCATGAGTACAATCTATCCTTGTCAAGTTCAGGAGTTTAACTCGGAAAATCATGATATTCCCGTCCAGGAGGTGCTAATCTATGAAGGAAATCTTTGATAAACGTTATCCTGTGACTAGTTTCTTCCTCCTAGTAACCGCATTGGTCTTTCTCTTGATGTTGGTTCTTACAGGTTTAAATTTTGAACGAGCAGATACCTTGCTTCAGTTTGGAGCCATGTATGGAGCGATCATTCGCCTGTTCCCTGAGCAGATTTGGCGCCTTTTTTCGGCTATATTTGTGCATATCGGATGGGAGCATTTCATTGTCAATATGATTTCGCTCTACTTTCTTGGACGACAGGTGGAGGAGATTTTCGGTTCTAAGCAGTTCTTCTTTCTCTATCTATTATCTGGAATGATGGGCAATCTCTTTGTTTTTGCTTTCACACCGAAAGTTGTCGCTGCTGGGGCATCCACTTCCCTATACGGGCTATTTGCTGCGATTATCGTTTTGCGCTACGCGACTCGCAGCCCCTATATCCAGCAGTTGGGGCAATCCTACCTGACGCTTTTCGTGATAAATATCATTGGAAGTGTTCTGATTCCAGGAATCAGCCTAGCAGGGCATATTGGCGGTGCAGTAGGCGGTGCCTTTCTAGCAGTCATCTTCCCAGTCAAATGGGAGAGAAGGATGTACAGTACTAGCCAGCGAATCGGAGCAACTGTACTTTTTATCGCACTAGCCATTTTCCTTTGCTATAAGGGAATGAACTATGTGTAGGGGGGAATAGTTAAAAGCGAGCACCGATTCGGTTGCTAATAAGTCATCTGCAAAGATGGCTTTTTTTATTGCAAGCTTCAACAAAAAAACAAAGCCCTTATTTAAGAGCTTTGTTTTTCTTCTATTCCCCCTCAGCTAACTCTTTCCCAAGTTGGATGAGGTAGTCTTTCAAGTCGTCTTTAACTTGTGGGTGTTTGAGAGCGTAGTCGATGGATGTTTTCATAAAGCCAAACTTGTCCCCGACATCGTAACGAGCCCCCTTGAACTCACGAGCAAACACACGTTGTGTTTTATTGAGGGTATCGATTGCATCTGTCAGCTGAATTTCATTGCCTGCACCTGGAGCTTGGTTTTCGAGGATTTGGAAAATTTCAGGAGTGAGGAGGTAGCGTCCGATGATAGCAAGGTCGCTAGGAGCATCCTCTGGTGCAGGTTTTTCAACGAAGGTTTCAACGCTGTAAAGGCCGTCTTTTCCTTCCCCTTGCGGGGCAATAACCCCGTAAGCAGAGACTTCGTCGTGAGGGACTGGCATGACAGCGATAGTAGACGCGTGGGTACGCTCGTAGTCATCCATGAGTTGTTTGGTAAGTGGAACAGCCTTTTCGTTCGTGATATCCATCAAGTCATCACCAAGCATAACGACAAAAGGTTCATTTCCGACGAAAGCTTTGGCTTGCAAGACAGCATCTCCGAGACCACGTGGATGCGTTTGGCGGATAAAATGCAGGCGCATGCCGGTTGTTTCATCAACTAGCTTCAGAAGATCTGTTTTCCCTTTTTCTTTGAGGTTGTATTCCAATTCGAAGTTTGAATCGAAGTGGTCCTCGATAGAACGTTTTGACTTACCAGTAACAACCAAGATATCTTCGATACCAGATTTGAGAGCTTCTTCAACGATAAACTGGATAGTGGGCTTGTCTACGATTGGCAACATTTCCTTGGCCAAGGCCTTAGTTGCTGGGAGGAAGCGAGTTCCCAATCCAGCGGCTGGGATGACTGCTTTTCTGACTTTTTGTTTCATGATGTTCCTTTCTATAAAGGTCTATGACCATTCGTTTTCTGCTTTAAATTCATTGCTCATGATGTCAGTGATTGCTTCTTTGATATTGACACCTTCGTAGATAACTCGGTAAATAGCCTGTGTGATTGGCATGTAGACATCCAATTCCTGAGCCAGCTCGTAAGCTGCTCGAGTTGTTGAAATGCCTTCGATGACCATACCCATGTTTGCTTCGATGTCTGCGAGGGATTCTCCACGACCGAGAGCATCACCGGCCCTCCAGTTACGAGAGTGGACAGATGTCCCCGTTACAATCAAATCTCCAACTCCAGAAAGGCCGCTATAAGTCAGAGGATTAGCTCCAAGAGCGACCCCTAGACGGGTGATTTCAGCTAAGCCACGGGCAATGATAGCCGCCTTGGCATTGTCGCCAAACCCTAGACCATGTAGTGCCCCAGCACCAACTGCAATGATGTTTTTGAGAGCACCAGCGGTTTCAACTCCGATAACATCCGTATTAGTATAGAGACGGAAGTAGTGATTGCTAAAGAGATTTTGGACGTACTGAGCAGTTTCAAGATCTTTAGAGGCTGCAGTGATCAAGGTAATATCCCGTACAATCGTTTCCTCAGCATGGCTAGGTCCTGAAACAACAACGACTTCACTACGGAGGTCAGCTGGAATTTCCTCTTCAAGAATGGTTGAGAGGCGTTTGTGGCTATCTGGTTCCAAGCCTTTGGAGGCATGCATGATGACAACCTTGTGATCGAGCACCTTTGCTACTTGTTGGGCAACCAGTCTTGTTACTTTTGTTGGGACCACAAATAAAACAGCATCCACATCCTTTAGTGTTTCTTCCAAATCATGATAGGCTTTGATTTTTTCGTCGAGTAGGATATCTTTGAAATAGCGTTTGTTTGTATGCTGGTTATTAATTTCATCGATTTGTTCAGGGACATTTCCCCAAATGCGAACTTCGTGTCCATTGTCGTTTAGGACCTGCGAAAGGGCAGTTCCCCAAGAACCAGGACCCAAGACAGCGATGGTTTGTTTCTTCATCTTTTCCTCCTTGTAAGAGTTCTTCCTTTCATTTTACCATAAAAAGCCTTTTCATGCATCTGCTGTGGGTGAAAGCGTATTATTTTATAATAAGTAGACTTTTTTGACAAGAGTTCTCTTTTTTGCTAGAATAACATCAATATGAACGAATGAGAAGGAGCTGACGCAGGATGTCGCTCCCTTTATCTATTTTATTAGGAGGAATTATGCTCATTAAAAAAATAAAAACCTATAAATGGCAGGCCTTGGCATCTCTGATGATGACAGGCTTGATGGTTGCGAGCTCGCTCTTGCAACCGCGCTATTTGCAAGAGGTGTTAGAGGCATTGTTGGCTGGTCAACATGAGGCTATTTATAGTATTGGTGCATGGCTGATAGGAGTAGCCCTAGTCGGTCTGGTGGCAGGAGGGGTCAATGTGACACTTGCAGCCTATATTGCCCAAGGAGTGTCTTCGGACCTTCGTGAAGACGCTTTTCGCAAGATCCAGACTTTTTCTTATGCTAATATCGAGCAATTCAATGCGGGTAACCTTGTCGTCCGTATGACCAATGATATCAACCAAATTCAGAACGTGGTGATGATGGCTTTTCAAATTCTTTTCCGTCTCCCTCTTCTCTTTATCGGTTCCTTTATTTTGGCGGTTCACACTCTTCCATCACTTTGGTGGGTGATTGTTCTCATGGTGCTCTTGATCTTTGCACTAACTGCTATCATGATGGGGATGATGGGGCCACGATTTGCTAAGTTTCAAACCCTTCTTGAACGGATTAATGCTATCGCCAAAGAAAATTTACGTGGTGTGCGCGTGGTCAAATCCTTTGTACAAGAAAAAGCACAATTTGACAAATTTACCGATGTTTCTGATGAACTTCTCGGCCAAAATCTTTATATCGGTTATGCCTTCTCAGTTATAGAACCCGTTATGATGCTAGTCGGCTATGGAGCGGTCTTCCTCTCTATCTGGTTGGTGGCTGGAATGGCTCAGTCAGATCCGTCTGTAGTGGGCTCTATTGCTTCATTTGTCAACTATCTCAGCCAGATTATCTTTACCATCATCATGGTTGGATTTTTAGGAAATTCTGTCAGCCGTGCCATGATTTCTTTGCGTCGTATCCGCGAAATTCTAGATACTGAGCCAGCGATGATCTTTAAAGATCTCCCAGATGAAGAGTTAGAAGGAAGTCTCTCTTTTGAAAATGTGACCTTTACCTATCCCAATGATGACGAGCCTATGCTGAAGAATGTAACCTTTGATGTTGCGCCTGGTCAGATGGTGGGTGTGGTTGGGGCTACTGGAGCAGGGAAGTCCACTCTAGCTCAGTTAATTCCACGACTTTTTGATCCACAGGAGGGATCTATCAAGATTGGTGGCAAGGATATTCGAGACGTTAGCGAGGGAACTTTGCGTAAAACAGTTTCCATTGTCTTGCAACGTGCTATTCTCTTTAGCGGGACCATTGCAGATAATCTTCGTCAAGGAAAAGGCAATGCCAGCGTGTCAGAAATGGAACGTGCAGCACGGATTGCCCAAGCCAGCGAATTTATCGGACGCATGGAAAACAAATTTGAGAGTCAGGTCGAAGAACGAGGCACCAATTTTTCTGGTGGACAAAAACAACGGATGTCCATTGCCCGTGGGATTGTCAGCAATCCCCGTATCCTGATTTTTGACGATTCGACTTCGGCCTTGGATGCCAAGTCAGAGAGACTCGTGCAGGAAGCTTTAAACAAAGACCTGAAAGGGACAACAACCATTATCATCGCTCAAAAGATCAGTTCAGTCGTCCATGCGGACAAGATTTTGGTCTTGGACCAAGGACGCTTGATTGGAGAAGGAAGGCATGCAGACTTGGTAGCTAACAATGCCGTCTACCGCGAAATCTACGAAACACAAAAGGGAAAGGAGGAATAAAATGAAAACTGTTCGATTTTTCTGGAATTATTTTAAAGTTTACAAGTTCTCCTTTGTCATTGTGGTTCTGATGGTTGCAGTTGCGACGATTGCCCAAGCCCTCTTTCCAGTTTTTTCAGGTCAAGCAGTGACGGAACTCGCTAACCTAGTTCTGGCTTATCAAAATGGAACTTCCGAACTAGCCTGGCAGAGTTTATCAGCTCTGATGCTGAATCTAGCTCTGGTTGTCCTCGCCTTAGTGGTATCCAGTTTGATTTACATGACCTTGATGACCCGTGTGATTGCTGAGTCAACAAATGAGATGCGTAAGGGCCTCTTTGGCAAACTTTCTCGTTTAACGGTTTCTTTCTTTGACCGCCATCAGGATGGTGACATCCTCTCTCGCTTTACGAGTGACTTGGATAACATCCTTCAAGCCTTCAATGAAAGCCTAGTTCAGGTCATGAGCAATATTGCTCTTTACATCGGTTTGATTTTTGTCATGTTTTCAAGAAATGTGACGCTAGCCCTGATAACAGTAGCCAGTACTCCAGTGGCCTTTCTCATGTTGGTCTTCATCGTGAAAATGGCCCGCAAGTACACTAATCTCCAGCAAAAAGAGGTTGGGAAACTAAACGCCTACATGGACGAGAGTATTTCTGGACAGAAAGCTGTTATCGTACAAGGAATTCAAGATGATATCGTAGCAGGCTTTGTGGAGCAAAATGAGCGCGTGCGCAAGGCAACTTTTAAAGGGAGAATGTTCTCAGGCATCCTCTTTCCAGTTATGAATGGGATGAGCTTGGTCAATACGGCCATCGTCATTTTTGCTGGTTCTGCGGTCCTGCTGAACGATCCAAGTATCGAAACAACAACAGCCCTAGGTTTGATTGTCATGTTTACCCAATTTTCTCAGCAGTACTACCAGCCGATTATCCAGGTGGCTGCGAGTTGGGGGAGCCTCCAGTTGGCCTTTACTGGGGCGGATCGTATCCAAGAAATGTTCGATGCAGAAGAAGAGATTCGTCCGCAAAATGCCCCTGCCTTTACGGAATTGCGAGAAGGCGTTGAAATCAGTCACATTGATTTCTCTTATGTGCCAGACAAGCCGATTTTAAAAGATGTTAGCATTTCAGCTCCTAAGGGGCAGATGATAGCAGTTGTCGGTCCGACTGGCTCAGGGAAAACGACCATCATGAACCTCATCAATCGTTTCTACGATGTGGATGCAGGCAGCATTTGCTTTGATGGCAAAGACATTCGTGACTACGACTTGGACAGCCTGCGGAGTAAGGTCGGTATTGTCTTGCAGGATTCGGTCTTGTTTAGTGGAACGATCCGGGACAATATCCGCTTTGGTGTGCCAGATGCCAGTCAGGAAATGGTCGAAGCAGCTGCCAAGGCAACTCATATTCATGACTACATTGAAAGCTTGCCTGACAAGTATGATACCCTTATTGATGATGAGCAAAACATCTTCTCAACTGGTCAGAAACAATTGATTTCCATCGCCCGGACCTTGATGACAGATCCCCAAGTCCTAATCTTAGATGAAGCGACTTCCAATGTGGATACCGTAACAGAAAGCAAGATTCAACATGCCATGGAGGCAGTTGTAGCAGGTCGAACCAGTTTTGTCATTGCCCATCGTCTCAAGACCATCCTCAATGCCGATCAGATTATTGTCCTCAAAGATGGGGAGGTCATTGAACGTGGAAATCATCACGAGTTGCTCAAGCTTGGTGGCTTCTACTCAGAACTGTATCACAATCAATTTGTCTTCGAATAAAAAAGAAGTTGTCCTCGTTGGGCAGCTTTTTCTTATCCATAAAAAATACTTATCACGGTCTTTAAAAAAACATATTAGACAGGAAAGGGTTGGAGTGATAAGATAAGACTGTCGCAAGAAAATCGAAAGGAGACACATCATGGCTAGAACGGTTGTAGGAGTTGCTGCGAATCTATGTCCTGTAGATGCAGAAGGGAAAAACATCCACTCATCTGTATCCTGTAAATTTGCAGAGAGCATTCGTCAGGTCGGCGGTCTCCCTTTAGTGATTCCTGTTGGTGATGAGTCCGTTGTTCGCGATTATGTGGAAATGATTGACAAACTGATCTTGACAGGTGGGCAAAATGTCCATCCTCAGTTTTATGGAGAGAAAAAAACCATCGAGAGCGATGATTACAACCTTGCTCGTGATGAATTTGAATTGGCACTCTTAAGAGAAGCACTCCATCAGAATAAGCCAATTATGGCAATCTGTCGTGGGGTTCAGCTGGTCAATGTTGCTTTTGGCGGCACCCTCCACCAAGAAATTGAGGGTCACTGGCAAGGCTTGCCTTTTGGAACATCTCATTCTATTGAGACAGTGGAAGGAAGCGTGGTGGCTAAGTTGTTTGGCAAAGAAAGTCAGGTCAACTCAGTCCATCGTCAAAGTATTAAAGATCTGGCGCCTAATTTCCGTGTGACAGCGGTGGATCCTCGAGACCAGACCATCGAAGCGATTGAGTCTATCGACGAGCATCGTATCATTGGTTTGCAGTGGCATCCAGAATTTTTGGTCAATAAAGAGGATGGCAACTTAGAATTATTTGAGTATTTATTGAATGAATTGTAACGACTGGAAACCTAGTCGTTTTTTTGTCTTATTTCGTTCAAATTTTAATATTGTAACATTTTTTACGCAAATGTTTAAATTATGATAAAATTTGGAAAAATTCAGTATAAAAACTTGAAAAAATCTAAGGTAAGGGTTATGATAGAAGAGAAGAAATTTTGGAGGAATATTATGTCACATATTAAATTTGATTATTCAAAAGTATTAGATAAATTTGTTGCACCACATGAACTAGATTATATGCAGCCTCAAGTGACTGCAGCAGATTCTGCTCTGAGAAATGGTACAGGTCCTGGGGCAGAAATGACTGGCTGGTTGAACTTACCTGAAGAATATGACAAAGATGAATTTGCTCGTATTCAAAAGGCTGCTGCTAAAATCCAATCTGATAGTGAGGTATTGATCGTAATCGGTATTGGTGGTTCCTATTTAGGAGCTCGTGCAGCTATTGATTTCTTGAATAATTCATTTGTAAACTTGCAAAGAAAGGAAGAACGCAAGGCACCTCAGATCCTCTATGCTGGAAACTCTATCTCTTCAAGCTATTTGGCTGATTTGGTAGACTATGTATCAGACAAAGATTTCTCAGTAAACGTGATTTCTAAATCAGGTACAACAACTGAACCGGCTATTGCTTTCCGTGTCTTCAAAGAACTCTTGGTTAAGAAGTACGGTCAAGAAGAAGCTAACCAACGTATCTACGCAACTACAGACCGCGCTAAAGGTGCAGTTAAGGTTGAAGCAGATGCTAATGGCTGGGATACTTTTGTAGTGCCTGATAGTGTAGGTGGTCGTTTTACAGTATTGACAGCAGTGGGGCTCTTGCCAATCGCAGCTGCAGGAGCTGATATCAGCAAGTTAATGGAAGGAGCAAATGCTGCTCGCAAGGCTTATGCTTCTGATAAGTTGGCTGAAAATGAAGCATATCAATATGCAGTTGTACGCAATATCTTGTACCGTAAAGGTTATCTGACAGAAGTTCTAGCTAACTATGAACCATCTCTGCAATACTTCTCTGAGTGGTGGAAGCAACTGGCTGGTGAGTCAGAAGGGAAAGACCAAAAAGGGATTTATCCAACTTCAGCTAACTTCTCAACAGACTTGCACTCTCTGGGACAATTTATCCAGGAAGGTACCCGTATCCTCTTTGAAACAGTTATCCGTGTAGATAAACCTCGCAAAAATGTGCTGATTCCTGAATTGGCAGAAGACTTGGACGGTCTTGGCTACTTGCAAGGAAAAGATGTTGACTTTGTCAATAAAAAAGCTACAGATGGAGTGCTGTTAGCACACACTGATGGTGGAGTTCCAAATATGTTTGTGACACTGCCTGAGCAAGATGAGTTCACTTTGGGCTACACTATTTACTTCTTTGAGTTGGCTATTGCTCTTTCTGGCTACCTGAATGGTATCAATCCATTTGACCAGCCTGGAGTTGAAGCTTATAAGAAAAACATGTTTGCTCTTCTTGGGAAACCAGGCTTTGAAGAGCTGGGTGCTGAGTTGAATGCACGCCTTTGATTCTCATATGCTTTGAGTTCATTTAGAATATAAAAAGATCCACAAGTTCATTTCTTGTGGATTTTTAGTACAAGCCTCTTAATTAGTTTATTATTTTTTTTAAAAGTGTAAAAAAGAGTGTCTTAATTCTTTTATGAAAGCGCTGTATAATTGCCTTGTAAATAAAATTTGAGAGGTATCAAAATGAATGATTGGTTAAACATAAAAGGCAAAACAGTTCTTGTGACTGGCGCGTCATCTGGGATCGGTAAGGCAATCGTTGAAGAATTGCTGGAATTAGGAGTCAATGTAGCGAATTTTGATCTTAGCGACAACGATTTGCGTCACCCGAATCTATTATTTGTAAAAGTTGATGTAACTTCTCGCTCTGAAGTAGAAGAGGGTGTTGCCAAAATAGTTGAAAGATTTGGCAATATTGATGCGGTAGTCAATAATGCAGGGATTAATGTTCCCAGATTATTAATTGATGCAGAAAATCCTAAAGGTCCTTACGAGTTAGACGATGAAACGTTTGAAAAAGTAACAATGATTAATCAAAAAGGTTTGTATTTGGTTAGTCAGGCAGTAGGACGTATTTTAGTGAAAAATGGAAAAGGTGTAATTGTGAACATGGCTTCAGAAGCAGGCTTGGAAGGTTCTGAAGGACAAAGTGCCTATGCTGCAACAAAAGCAGCAGTCTATAGTTACACTCGTTCATGGGCGAAAGAGCTGGGTAAGCATGGTGTACGTGTGGTTGGAATTGCTCCAGGAATTATGGAAGCTACGGGTCTTCGAACTCTTTCTTACGAGGAAGCTCTTGCTTATACCCGTGGAAAGACGGTAGAAGATATTCGAGCTGGTTATGCTTCAACTTCAACGACTCCATTGGGACGGAGTGGGAAACTACGGGAAGTAGCTGATCTTGTAGCGTTCTATATTTCAGACCGTTCTAGCTATATAACAGGTGTCACTACAAATATTGCCGGAGGTAAAACTCGCGGTTAAAACAATGAAGGTAGGGAAGAGAGTTGACCTTAGTAAATCGGTGGTATAATATTTTAGATAAAATGGTCTCGCAGCCAACTTATTCCTTGGTAGATATGCGCTCAGAACTGGATATTAGCTTGCAAACCTTGCAAAAGAGTATCCAACAATTAAATGATGTTTTGGCTCCTAATATCCAGATTATCGCACAAGATGATCAGTTAATGTTAGAAGTGTATGACTATACAGAGTTGGAAAGGATTTTATCTGGTAGTTTAAAACAGGAGAGTGACTTCAATTCTTCCAGTAAAAGAATTGCCTATTTGCTAAAACGTTTAATTGAGTCAACCTCCCCTCTTCTTATTGACGACTTGGCTGAGGAAGTAGGTGTTAGTAGAAGTACCCTTAATAAGGATTTAAAACAAGTAAAATCTTTGGCAGAGAGTTACTCTATCACTATTTCAGGAAAGCCCAACCGTGGGCTGGAGGTCTTGGGGAGCGAGCTGAATTTGCGCTTGCTCTATATTCACCAAGTGGCTCCTTACTTTGAAGGAAGGACACTCACTGAGGCAACATCTTCTTTTCTGGAGACGCTAGTCCAGGACTATAAAATCCCTAAAGAAACACAGGAACTCCTTCGAAAGACCATTTCAATTATGGTGGAGCGTATTCATACATCTAGAGTGTTGAATTGTCCTATTCCTTACTATAGGAATGATTTAACAGAGACACCTTTAGCTGAGAAATTAATCTATCATATTGAAATGACTTATAAGATTTCCCTCAGTCAGTTTGAGATAGACTTTTTGTGTTTTCCGTTTAATGTCCGTTTTATTGACACTTTAAGCAAGACATCTTATCAATCTGAACAGCTTGCAAAGATTTTTCAAGGGATTGTCAAGAAAGTCAAAGAAACAATGTTGGTTCACTTTGATGATGAAGAATTATTTGAAGAAATCAAATCTCATCTAGGCCCCTTAATCAATCGACTGATTTTCCATGTGCAAGCTAATGATATATTTCATGGCGAGGTTCAAACTCAATATCCTTTTGCTTTTGAAATGGCAAAAATAGCTGGAGAAGAACTATCTGCAATTTTTGGTTCTGAATTGGAATTATCTGAAATCGGATATCTGGCTTTGTATTTTGAAATGATTTTAAGAAAGCAAAATTCTGCTGTAAAGGGTTCTCGCAAGCAGATAGCTGTAGTTTGCACAACAGGAAGAGGAACTGCTACGATGATTATTCAGCAACTCAGACGAGTCCTTGGAAATGATGTAGACATTACTCAGTATTCTGAAGAGGATTTTAATGTGGATTTGAATCAGGACTATTTCGCGATTTTTACGACAGTTCCTCTAAAATATAAAGATTCTAAATCTCCAGTCATTCAAGTTAATCATCTTTTTGATGATCAATGGCTGCAGGAAGAATGGCAGAGGGCCAATGCTTTTCATCAAAAAAATCTAGAAACAGTCAGCTTACGTTTTCTTCGGTTGAGCCCCCAAAAAACCTATCAGCAATACTTGCTAAATATGGTTGCAGAGTTAGAGAAACTTCAGATGATTGATGAAGGTTTTAGAAATCGGATAATTGATAGGGAGAAAAAGCAATCAACCATTTTTGGTGGAGGAATTGCCTTCCCCCATACAATTAACCAGGGTTATGCAAAGACTATTTTAATGTTCGGAAAACTAGAAGAGCCTTATCAAAAAGGAGATGAATGGATTGAATTTATCTTTCTAGTCGCCATACCCTCAGAAATTGAAAGAAAAATGGAAAGTGAATTGCTGGAATTGTATGACGATATTTTTCGAATTGCAGGAGAGCCTTCTCTAAAAGAAGCATTGAGGGCTGTAGAAACAGAGACAGAGTTTCTATCATTTTCTAAGAGCAAAGGAGTATTTTAATGAATTCGCTAATAATTTTCGCTGTGTTTGTCATGGCAGCTTATATATTTCAAATGTTCCTCGGCTGGCAGCAACTCAAAGACTTCAATAAGACCTATACGATGCTCCGAAAACTGGGGCGCGTAGCGATTGGCAGGAAGTCCGGAAGAATAAAATCCGGTACGATTGTCATGTTCGCGGTTGATGAAAACGGTCGGGTTCTTAAAGCTAGCAAAATGCAAGGAGTAACAATCTTAGCGCGTTTTCAAAATATGGATGATTATGTCGGAGAAGACATCCATTATTTTGACAAGTATAATCCTCTTGTGAGAAAAGAAAATAAGTTGATGCAATCAGTCATAGAAGATGCTAGAAAAGTCTATCTTTGGCATGAGGCAGGTATTGAGAAAGAGACAAGTTCTTCTGATTCTTTTCTGGGATTCGGCTTTTATACGAATTACTTACAATTATCTATTAAACAGTTATTTAAAAAAAATAAGAAAAGGAGTTCCTTATGAATCACATTACAGAATTTGCAGAGAGTTTTATGAAACTCTTCCAATTAGGTGGAGAAACCTTTATTAGCTGGATGACAAATATTGTACCTCTTGTCTTGATGCTATTGATTGCAATGAATACCCTTATCGCTTTCTTGGGAGAAGAGAAGGTCAATTCCTTGGCTAAGATTTCTGCCAAAAATCCTGTTAGCCGGTATATGATTTTACCTTTCATTTCAGCTTTTATGCTGGGAAATCCGATGGCAATCAGTATGGGACGTTTCTTACCAGAATATTATAAACCTAGTTTTGTAGCAGCTCAGATGCAGTTTTGCCATACTTCAAATGGTGTATTTCCACATATCAATCCTGGGGAATTATTTGTATGGATGGGAATTGCGACAGGAATTCAAACTTTAGGTTTAAGTCAAATGGACTTAGCCATTCGTTACATGCTTGTTGGGCTTGTCATGAACTTTGTAGGTGGTTGGGTAACCGATTTTACAACTGCTTATGTAGCAAAACAGCAAGGTGTTACCTTGAGTAAAACATTTGATTTATAGAAAGAGTGAAATTATGTCATATAAGAGTATAAAAGTTGTTAAAGGAAATGGCGGTTTCGGAGGACCTTTGGTCATTACACCTAGTGAAGCTAAGCATAAATTCATCTATATTACTGGCGGCGGAGAAAAGCCAGATATTGTAGATAAAATTGCTGATTTGACCGGTATGGAAGCTGTTAATGGGTTTAAAACTTCTATCCCAGATGAGGAAATTGCTTTAGCAATCGTGGATTGTGGCGGTACTCTTCGCTGTGGTATTTATCCTAAAAAGGGAATCCCTACAATAAATATTGTTGCTACAGGGAAAAGTGGGCCTCTAGCTCAATATATAACCGAGGAAATCTATGTGTCAGCAGTTGGCCTTAATCAAATTTCTGCTGCTAATGAAGACGAAAAAGCGACAACTGTGGTAACTGAAAAGCCAACTTACGATACTAGTAAAAAAATTACAGAGCAAAAAGCTGAAACAAGTATTGTAGCACGAATTGGGATGGGCGCTGGGAAGGTCGTTGCGACTTTCAACCAGGCAGCTCGTGAAGCCATCCAAACAATGCTCAACACAATCATTCCTTTCATGGCCTTTGTTTCCTTGCTGATTGGGGTTATTCAAGGTTCAGGTGTTGGAAATTGGCTGGCAAAATTAATGGTTCCCCTAGCGGGGAACATCTGGGGACTCATTTTGATTGGCTTTATCTGTTCCTTGCCATTCCTATCTCCTTTGTTAGGCCCCGGAGCTGTTATCAGTCAGATTATCGGAACCTTAATTGGAGTCGAAATCGGAAAAGGGAATATTCCGCCCCAAATGGCTCTGCCAGCTATATTTGCTATCAACACTCAAAACGGTTGTGATTTCATTCCTGTAGCACTCGGTCTATCTGAAGCCAAGTCTGAAACAGTTGAGGTTGGTGTCCCTTCTGTGCTTTATTCACGCTTTCTCAATGGTGTTCCGCGGGTGCTAGTAGCTTGGATAGCTAGTATTGGTCTTTATCAATAGACCTTTGATAGATGCACGTAAACAAAGCAACTATTATGTTAAACTTATCTATAAGCATAAGTTTAAGACAAATTAGAGAAAGGATAAATAGGAATTAGATGAAGAAAATTTTTGAAGCTAAAGTAATTCAAGTGGGACCTGAAGCTCAGAATATGATTCAAGATGCCAATATGCTCATTTTATTTGGAGAAGAAGCGCCGGAAGATTTAGCAGAGTATTGTTTTAAGATTGATAACAAAAATCTGCTAGGTTCAATACTAGAAGGCGGCAAGCTGGTGGTAGATAATCAGGAATATTCAATTAGTTCTGTGGGAAATGTAGTAGAAAAAAATTTAACTGGACTGGGCCATATCACGATTTCTTTTGATGGTTCAAAAGAGGGGAGTCTTCCTGGTACACTCCATGTCGCAGCAGACCAAGCAGTAGTAATTGATAAAGATTCTACCATTCAGATTTTTGAAACTGCTTAACCATAATAAAATTTCAAATCAAGCAATTTAGAAAAATAAAAGTCTAAAAAATTGATTCAGAGCCTGGACAAAAAGTCCAGGCTTCTGGGTCTAAATTAGAAAAAATAGATGACGCAGTGGTTGATTGGCAAGTCAATCAAACTAGCCAGTCAGTGCAAGGGAATTTCCAGCAAATGCATCCACAAGGGGTGCTTGAACAGAAGGGAAAGACCAAAAAGGTATCTACCCAACTTCAGCAAACTTCTCAACTGACTTGCACTCATTGGGTCAATTTATCCAAGAAGGAACTCGTATCATGTTTGAAACAGTTGTCCGTGTTGACAAACCACGTAAGAACGTGATTATCCCTACTTTGGAAGAAGACCTTGATGGACTTGGTTACCTTCAAGGAAAAGACGTTGACTTTGTAAACAAAAAAGCAACTGACGGTGTTCTTCTTGCCCACACTGACGGTGATGTGCCAAACATGTACGTGACTCTTCCAGAGCAAGACGCTTTCACTCTTGGTTACACTATCTACTTCTTCGAATTGGCAATTGCCCTTTCAGGTTACTTGAATGCCATCAACCCATTTGACCAACCAGGTGTTGAAGCCTACAAACGCAACATGTTTGCCCTTCTTGGAAAACCAGGGTTTGAAGAATTGAGCAAAGAGCTTAACGCACGTCTATAATAGAAGAAAAGAGTGGCTTGCCCACTCTTTTTACTCTCTTTATTCGTAGACATTGGACTCAGGCGAGACTTGTGATATAATATAGAAAGCAAAAAGGCAGACGCCTAGAGACTTTATAGGAGAAACTATGTCAAAAGATATCCGCGTACGCTACGCACCAAGTCCAACAGGACTACTACACATCGGAAATGCCCGTACAGCATTGTTTAACTACCTTTACGCACGCCATCATGGTGGAACTTTTATCATTCGTATCGAAGATACTGACCGTAAACGCCATGTTGAGGATGGAGAACGTTCACAGCTTGAAAATCTTCGCTGGTTGGGTATGGATTGGGATGAGAGCCCAGAAACTCATGCAAACTACCGCCAGTCTGAGCGTTTGGAACTCTATCAAAAATACATCGACCAATTGCTAGCTGAAGGAAAAGCCTACAAATCTTACGTCACAGAAGAAGAGTTGGCGGCTGAGCGTGAACGCCAAGAAGCAGCTGGCGAAACACCACGTTACATCAATGAATATCTTGGTATGAGCGAAGAAGAAAAAGCTGCCTACATCGCAGAACGTGAAGCAGCTGGTATTATCCCAACTGTCCGTTTGGCTGTTAATGAGTCTGGTATCTACAAATGGCATGATATGGTCAAAGGTGATATCGAGTTTGAAGGTGGCAACATCGGTGGTGACTGGGTGATTCAAAAGAAAGATGGCTACCCAACTTACAACTTTGCTGTTGTTATTGATGACCACGATATGCAGATTTCTCATGTTATCCGCGGTGATGACCATATTGCCAACACCCCAAAACAGCTCATGGTTTATGAGGCTCTTGGTTGGGAAGCGCCAGAGTTCGGTCACATGACTTTGATCATCAACTCTGAAACGGGTAAAAAATTGTCTAAACGGGACACTAACACCCTTCAGTTTATCGAAGACTACCGTAAAAAAGGCTATCTTCCAGAAGCAGTCTTTAACTTTATTACCCTTCTTGGCTGGAACCCTGGTGGGGAAGACGAAATCTTCTCTCGTGAGGAATTGATTAAACTCTTTGATGAAAACCGCCTTAGCAAGTCTCCAGCAGCCTTCGACCAGAAGAAACTGGACTGGATGAGCAATGATTACATCAAGAGAGCTGACTTAGCAACCATCTTTGAAATGGCAAAACCATTCCTAGAAGAAGCAGGACGCTTGACTGACAAGGCCGAAAAATTGGTGGAACTCTACAAACCACAAATGAAGTCAGTGGATGAAATCGTTCCATTGACAGACCTTTTCTTCTCAGACTTCCCAGAGCTGACAGATGCTGAGCGCGAGGTCATGGCAGGAGAAACCGTTCCTGTTGTTCTAGAAGCCTTCAAAGCGAAACTAGAAGCCATGACAGATGAGGAATTTGTGACAGAAAACATCTTCCCACAAATCAAAGCAGTTCAAAAAGAAACAGGTATCAAAGGGAAAAACCTCTTCATGCCGATTCGTATTGCCGTTTCAGGTGAAATGCATGGACCAGAATTACCAGACACCATTTTCTTACTCGGACGTGAAAAGTCAATCCAGCATATTGAAAACATACTGAAAGAGATTTCTAAATAAAAAGGACTTCCGATGGATACATGGGAAAAAATGTATGAAGAAGCACGAGCCTTATACAATCCTCATGAAGTTTCTGACTTTGTTTATGCTAACCATGTTGTTGCTGCAGTAGAAGCAGAAGATGGTCAGATCTTCACAGGATTTTGTATGGAGGGCACTTGTGGCGTTTTTCATCTCTGTGCAGAACGAGCGGCTCTCTTCAATATGTATCAATTTTCAGGACAAACCAAAGTTAAGAAAATCCTCGCCTTTCGAGATAAACCTCCCTACGGCGAAGGATCAGGTATGCCCTGTGGCGCTTGCAGAGAATTTCTCTTAGAATTGAATGCTGAAAACAAAGAAGCAGAGTTCATGATGGACTACGAAACAAGAAAAACAATTAAGGTTGCCGAGTTGATTCCTTACTGGTGGGGAGAGGAACGTGCGACAAATTGGAAAGATAAATAGAAGGAGTCAGTTTAACTGGCTCTTTCCCTAATCTTTTCAGAATTTCGGTAAAGAGGAAAAAAGTCCTTGACAAAGGTAAAAAAGTAGGTATAATAGAAAGAGTTGAAAAACTCAGGTCCGTTGGTCAAGGGGTTAAGACACCGCCTTTTCACGGCGGTAACACGGGTTCG